>JAKSJH010000022.1 GCA_024398315.1 Bacteroidales bacterium | reverse complement strand
CCAGCACTGAGCTGATCGACTCGCGTGTGAAGGTGGAAGTGTCCGAAACTGTGGTTATCTCCAGCCCCTGATTTGAATATTTCTCCTGCAGGGAGGCGATTGCCTCGGTCACTGCGTCGCTCAGTTCGATGGCGTTGGCGTTCTCCTGCTTGAATATGTTGACAAGCACCGCCTCCTCACCGTCGATACGGGCCAGGGAGTTGACATTGGCCGCAGTCTCGACCACGTCCGCGATGTCGGACAATCTTATCTGAGTCCCGTTCGGAAGGGTGGTGAGCACAAGTCCGCGGATCTCCTCCACACTCTTGAGCTTGCCTGAAAGACGCACGGAAGTGTGTGTCCTGCCGTCCTCGATGCTGCCGGTAGGGAAGTCGAGGTTGGCTCCTTTCAGCGCTCCCATGACTGCCACTGGAGAAAGGCCCAGGGCGTTCATGACCGACATGTCGAGGTTCACCTGGATCTCTCTCGGATGTTCGCCCACACTCTCCACCTTGGCCATGCCTGGGATTCTCTGGAGTTCAGGGATGATGCTGTGCTTGACCAGGTCGCTGAAATCCACCGCATCAAGGTTCGAACTCAGTGCGAGCGTCATGACCGACTTGGCGTCGACGCTGATCTCGTTGACGATAGGCGAGAGGATGCCTGACGGAAGTTCCGCCTTCTTTGAATCGATCTTGTTCTGAGCGTCCGAGACGGCCTTGCTTATGTCTGTCCCGTAGGTGAAGGACACGAAGACCATGGACATACCTTCAAATGAATATGACCGCAGGGATTCCACTCCCGCCATTGAAGAAAGCGCATCCTCAAGCTTGACGGTGAGCGAACTCTCGACTTCGGCAGGTGAGGCTCCGGGGTAGATTACCTGGACGTTGACCGACGGCGGTGTGAACTTCGGCATCAGTTCGGCCTTCATCGAGGAGTAGCCCAGCAGGCCGAGAATGCCGATCACCAGGAACAGCACGACCACATAGACCGGCCGTTTCATTGATAAATCTGAAATCTTCATCGCTTCCGGTTTTACTTGCTTTCAACGACATTGATCGAAGACCCGTCCGAAATGTTCATCAGGCCGGCCAGGATGATCTCCTCGCCCTCTTCGAGCCCTTCAAGGATCTCGACATTGTCACCGGACATGTCGCCGAGCCTGACTTCGCGGCGGACCGCCCTGCCGTCCTGAGCAACGTAGACATTGGCTGCGAGGACACTGCCGACCACGGCCTTGCGCGGCACCAGAATGCCTGTCTGTCCGTCCTGCGCACTGAAAACGACCTTGAGGTACATTCCCGTGATGAGGTCCGGATCCTTGTCCATCTCAATCTCCACAGGGTAGTTCAGCCCTCTGTCGGTCTTGATTCCGATGCTCTTTATTGTACCGGTGAATGTCTTTCCGGTAGATTCTCCTGCTGTGGCCTCGACTTTCTGGCCGACTGAGACCAGCTTCACCTTCGACTCCGGAAGGTTGCAGGAGACCTTTATCCTGCTGTCATCCACAATCTCGAACAGGGGAGCGCTCGGAGCGATCAGCGCACCTGTCTCGACGAACCTGTTGTTGATCCTGCCGCTTATCGGTGACTTGACTACGGCGTTGTCGAGCTTCCATCTGCTTACTGTCATGCGGCTTTCAGCGGCGGTGAGCTGTGTGCGGATGTTGTCCAGCTGCTGGCTGGTCACACCGCCTGCTTCGTAGGAGCGGGTGAACCGCTCCTCGTCCTTCTTGAGGGCCTCGTAGGATGCCAGCGCGGCTTTGTAGTCAGCCTCAAGCAGTTCCGTGTCAATCTTGAGAAGAGGGGTGCCTTTGCCGACCCTGCTGCCCTTGTCAACGTAGAGAGCGACGACTCTTCCGCTGATCTCAGACATGAAGTTCAGTTCTCTGACGGCCTGTGCCACGCCGTTTGAAGTGAAGGTGCGTTCGAGATTGTACCTTGTCACTTTCATGGTTGTCACCATCTCGCTGCCACCGGCTTTCTCTGCGGAAGCGGTCTGCTCCTGCATCTTTTTCTTGTTGCCCGCGAGGATGGCCACCATTCCTGCGACGGCCAGCACGCAGATGATTGTTCCAATGATCTTCTTCATATTCTCAGTTATTTTTTAATTCATTGATGGTTCCTTCCGCCTTCTTCAGGTCGATCCAGGCTTTCACGCAGCTGTTCAGGGCGTTGACGTAGTTCATCTGGGCCTGCACCAGTGAAGAAGTCGCGTTGAGCATGTCAGTGAGGCTTGACAGGCCTTCCTTGTAGTTGCTCTCAGTCACTTCCAGGACTTCCTGCGCAAGCTTCTGGTTCCGTTTCTGGGAGATGATGGAGCTTCTGTTCCTGTCCATCTGCATCCTGGCATTGCTGTAGCCCATTGTAAGGGATTCTGACAGCATCCTCTCGTCTTCATAGGATTTCTGCAGTTCCAGACCTGCTTTCCTGATCTTCGCGTTCTTGCTGAACCCGGAGAACACAGGCACCTTGACGTTCAAGGATATCATCGACACCGGGAACCGGTGGTAGGTCTCACCGTAGAAATGGTCACCCATGTAGTTCTGGGAATAGTTGGCATTGAGCAGGAGAACCGGCATGAGCTCCGACTTCGCCGCCTTCTTCTGGAGGGCCAGCATCGACTGCTGCTGCTTCAGCATCCTGTAAGGTGTCTGCTCCTCCACTTCGAACCTCCTCATGGATTCCATGAATATCATAGATTCCACCTTTTCCTGGTCCAGCGGCTCTATTTCTATCTTCCCGCTCATCGGGAATCCCATCTGGAGCTTGAGCAGGTTCTTCTGCACGTCGAGTGCCTGCACCAGCGACTCCCTCTCCGTCTCCATGTTCATCCTTGTGACCTCTATCCTCTTTGCATCCACGTCCCTGACCAGCCCGTTGCTTCTGTTGGCCTCCATGATCTTCGCCATCCTGTCCATCACCGCAAGGCTCTCATCGAACAGCGAGAGTGAATATTCAATGACCTGGGCATTGTAGTACAGGGTTGCGGTCTGGGCTGTAAGGTCCTCTTCGTCGGCCATCAGTCCCATCTCCGACAGCTCTTCGGCTGATTTTGCGATCGAGACTGCGTTGAAGAGCGAAAAGTTGAGGAGCTGCTGCGTGAGGCTGAACCCCCAGTTCGCGCTGAGGTCCATTCCCATGGTGACAGTCATGTACTTGGGAGCGTTCGGGTCCTGCATCTGCTCGGGCATCATCTTGTTGACGAAGTTCGGCATGGCGAAGGTCGTCTTCTGGATGTTGTAGGTGGAACTTCCTGACGCTCCGATCTGAGGAAGGAGACCACCGACGACCTCCTTTTTCGACTGTGCTGCCGATTCGATCGCAAGGCGGTCTTTCTGAAGTCTGGCGTTGTTCTCGAATGAATAGTCGAGGCATTGCCTGAGGGACATCTTCCCGGATTCATCCTGAGCTGCCGCCAACCCGGGCAACAGACAGAGAATCAGTAGATAAAGTGATTTATTCATAAGCGGTTCCGATAGTTAACCAATTAGTCTAACGACATCGTTAATACAAAAGTATGAAACAAAAACATGATATCCAAATCATGTCTCCGGCACAATTATGTTTTTTTGTAATTATCTTTGGCGCACCGCCATCCGGGAATGGTGATTTTATTGTACAATTGAATATTCAGAATCATGAGGATTGAAATGGTCATTGCCGGTCTGTTCTTTTCCCTTTGCGCTTTCCAGGCGTCAGCGCAGGATCTCAGACAGACCCCGTCGGACAACAGAGCAGCAGTTGAAGGAAAGGTATATTATGACACTCTGGAGAGGAGGGAGGAGTATGAATGGTCGATGTTCTGGCACGCACATGCCGCTGACACCACTCTTCCTCGCGTTCTCCTGATCGGGGACTCCATCACCAACCAGTACCATAACAGCGTGGACAGCAGCCTTGTCGGCATCGCCAACGTCTCCAGGCTGGCAACGTCAAAGCCGCTAGGGAGTCCGATGCTCCTCAAGGAGATTGAAATGATGATGGCTGAATATGATTTCGACGTGGTCCATTTCAACAACGGACTTCATGGCTGGAGATATTCCGAAGAGGAGTATGCGGCCGCCCTGCCTCAGATGTATGAACTGATCCACAGGATGGCTCCGGACGCAAAGCTGATTTGGGCGACCTGCACGGCCATCCATGAGGGAGAGGGCATGAAGTCATTCGACAAGCGTACGTCCCGTGTCATCGAAAGGAACAGGCTTGCCAAAGCGTTCTTCTATGACAAGCCTGTGAAGATCGATGATCTGTATGAAATCGTGAGTCTTGACCCGGCGAATTACGAAGGAGGGGATGGCTGCCACCTGAACCCTCTTGGAGTCAGACGGGCTGCGGAGCAGGTCTCCTCGATGATAAAGCAGCTGCTTCCTTGACCCGGTCTGGAAGTCATTTCAAAACAGATTCCTAGAGGCTTTCGATCCACTGGGCCATCTGCGGCACTTTGGCGAGGGCGGAGTGGAACAGCTTCATCTGGTTGCGGGTGCGTACCAGGTTGTGCTCAGGGTACTTGATCTTGTAGTAGGTGTCTCCGTTGATGTAGTCGGCGAAGAAACGGACGGCCTGCATGAACGGGAACAGACATGCAGCATAAGGGAGGCAGCTCTTCTCCAGAGGGGTGAGGAAAGGCTTGGTCCCGCGTATGTAACCCTTTGAGAATGCCTTGAATATCTCCATGTCGAAATCCACCTTGTCGATCTCCGGAGAATCCTCGGCCACAGGATTCGCGGCTGTGCGGAGGAAATCACCGAAATCGGAGAACACATAGCTCGGCATCACGGTGTCGAGGTCGATGACGCAGAGGATCGAGCCGTCCTTGTCGAACATCATGTTGTTGACCTTGGTGTCGCAGTGGCAGATTCTCTTTGGAAGCTTGCCCTGGCAGTGAAGCTGCTCGGCGAGGCACATGTCCTCGGCATTGGCGTCGATGTCGGCCAGGATGGCCTTGAGTTCCTCGGAGCCCTCGGCGTTGAGCCTTCCTGCCATGTCGGCCTTGACAGCCTCTGCAAGCTGGCGGAGCCTCAGCTCCATATTGTGGAAGTCGGGAATGGTTTCGCCCAAGGTGGCGTCGATGTCGGCAAGCTTGGCCTCGAAGTCACCGAAGGCCTCTCCGGCATATTCGGAATATTCAGGATTGACGGCTTCGAAAGTGTCGGCGTCATTGATGAACACGGAGACTCTCCAGTACTTGCCGTCTTCGAGGACATAGGTCTTGGATCCGTCCTTTTCCGGAACGAACTTAAGGACCTTGCGGTCGATGTCCTTTTCTCCTGCGGCCTCCAGCTTGGCGCGGATGTGGGAAGTAACCGCCTCGATGTTGCTCTGGAGCAGGTCGACGTCTGTGAATATGGCGTTGTTGATCCTCTGGAGCACATAGTCGGGGGTTCCTTCTCCTGTCACGACCTTGTAGGTGTCGTTGATGAGACCGTTGCCGAGCGGCTTTATTTCGACGATTCCGCCTTCGATGGCGAACTTTTCAGCTACTTTTTTGAGTTCTTCCATTGTGTGTCATTTTATGTGATTGACAAATATAGTCAAATTCGCTGACAAATCTTATCTTTGCAGGATATGGAACTGTATGAACTTGCCAGGGAGAATCTCCTTCGCGGAAAGAAACTTCTTTACGTCCACGGGTTCGCCTCGTCCGGACAGACAGGGAGCGCGCGTACCCTGAGAACCCTTCTTCCGAATGCGGAAGTGATTTCGCCGGACCTTCCGGTCGAACCTGAGGAGGCAATGGCGCTGCTGCAGGATATAGTGGCTGAAGAGAAACCTTCAGTGGTGGTCGGTTCTTCAATGGGCGGAATGTACACCGAGATGCTGTACGGGACCGACAGGGTGCTCGTGAATCCTGCCTTCCAGCTGGCCGACACGATTCTGAAGAACAACGGGCTCGGGAGGCATGAATTCCACAATCCCCGGAAGGACGGTCAGACCTCCTTCCTTGTCAACAAGCCTCTTCTGGAGCATTTCCGCGAAGTCAGTTCACGCTGCTTCAGCCGTGCAGCGGAGGACAGGGACAGGGTCTGGGCCCTTTACGGAACCAATGACACACTTGTCCACACATATGACCTATTCACGGAGCATTATCCTCAGGCTGTGCGTTTTGTCGGAGAGCATCATCTCAACGATGACGTGATCCTCCACAGTCTCATGCCCGTCCTGCAGTGGATTGACGATGCCCAGGAAGGCCGGATCCGTCCTGTCATATTCATAGCTCTGAGCGACGCCCTCCTGAACCATTCGAGCGGGATACGCAAGGCTGTTGAGACTCTGGCCGCGGACTACGATGTACATGTCCTGGCAAATGTTCCCTACAATTCTCCGGAGAATGCCTCACTGACATATTCATGGTGCGAGAGGGAAATTGGGGTGCCTGTATGGAACCGTCTCACGCTTTCAAGTCACAAAAACCTCCTGATGGCCGACTATCTCATTGATGCTGAACCTGAAGTGAATGGCGGCGAGGAATTTCCGGGCACTCTGGTCCATTTCGGTTCGGACGCCTTCAAGACCTGGGAGGACGTACTGACCTACTTCTCCAGACTCGGAGGCCAGTGATCAGTCCATCGGGAACCGGACTCCGCCCTGGCGGCGGATCTCGTCCATCACTCTGGCTGTCAGGAGTGAGTTCTCAAGGCTGTTGACATCCGATTCCTTGCGGCCGGACTGCAGCAGATCGATGAACTCCTTGAACTCGCAGAGATATTCATCAGCATCGAGCGGAACTGTGATGTCCTCGCCGAGGGGTCCGCTGCTGCGCCCTGAAGTCGGTGCGCCGCGTCTGGTCAGAGACACGTCGCGGGTGATGTGAACGGCATCCATCGAGATGATACCTCCGTCTCCGGATATCTCTGTCCTCAGGCGGGAGTCCGCCATCTTCGAATATGCTACCGTTGCCTGCATCCCGGGGTAGGTGAACAGGACGTTGCCTTGGATGTCAATCTTCTTAAGTCCTTCTGGGGTAGGAACTTCCATCGTGATGAGGTCCGCCTTGACCGTGGATGGCTCCCCGAAAAGGACGACCATGGGGTAGATCGTGTATATTCCTACATCAAGAGTCGCTCCGCCGGCCGCGTCCGGGTTCATGGAACTTGGGAGAGGCGAGTCCGAGGCACCGGAGACAATCTTTTTAAGCAGGTCCATCTTGGACGAATACTGGCAGAAGGAAGCGTTCCACTGACGCACGGGACCTATCCCGCGGATATGCTTCCTGGCATTGCGGAAATTGGGATTCAGCGGTGAGATCATCGCTTCCATCAGAAGCACGCCGCTCTTTCTGGCGCAGGCGGTCATGTCTTCAACCTCGCGGGCGTTGGAGGCCAGCGGTTTCTCGCAGAGGACATTCTTTCCGCGCTCCATGCAGCGGATGGCGATGTCATGGTGGGTGAAGTTCGGGGTGCCGATGTAGATTGCATCCAAACTCTCATCGGAGAGCATCTCATCCAGTTCCGTGTATGTAGCCGGGATTCCGTGTTTCGAAGCGAAAACCTTTGCGCTTTCCTCACTTCTTGAGCACACTGCTGCGGCCTCGAATCTTGGGTCGAGCACGGCTCCCTTGAGGACCCAGTCGCTGATGCGGCCGGTTCCCACTATTCCGAATCTTGCTTTCTTCATCATTTGAACGCTCCTCTTATCTCCATGTAGTCTTCAACAAGGCTCCTGCACTGTCCCATCTGCTCGGACGTGATGGTGAGGATCTCGCTGGAGTGCTGTGCAACAGTTGCTCCAGCCTTGCTCTGAAGCGCAGGCTCGAACAGAATCAGGCCGGCGGTTCTGTTACCGACCTTGATGATTGCCTTGACGACAGCATCGGCTGAATACTGGTCCGCCATGATGAAGATCAGATCCTCGCAGGCGAAGTCCTCCTTGCCCATCTTCTTGATGATGGTCTCGATGTCCCTGGACTTGTCAGGGCAGGAAGTGGAATATCCCACCACGCCCTGTGACGACAGGTTCGTGAGCATGCTTTCAGCGAAATCCGTCTTTATCGGGTCATGGAAGAAGATGACCACAGGCCTGTCGCTCAACGATTCGAGGTTGTCTCCGTTCTCTCCGGCAGGCTTGAAGATCCTGCCGTCCTGCTTCTCACCGTGGTTGTACCAGCTGAGCTCTTCGACGATGACCTTTTCTCCGTCTTCTGCCTTTATCCTCTTCCGTGGTCCGGAATTCCGGAATATGTTCACTCCGAGGGCTGCCAGAACAGCCAATACGACTAGCGCAGCTATTGTACCGATCAGTTTTCTCATTTCCTTAAATTTTTCAGAGTCGGACAAATTTATTAAATTTGTAAGAATATGTCAAAATCAAACAACATTGAAGAAGGCGGAAGGCGCTCCTTCCTGCAGGCGCTGAAGAACATGCCGGAGCAGAGGCTCCTGCTCATCCTCAGCCTTGTGGTCGGCCTGGTCTCGGGAATGGCTGCTGTCATCCTTAAAAAGCTGGTGGACTGGATCCAGATCGGTCTGTCTTCGGTTTTCGGCGGCCAGTACAATGCGGTTCTCTACATTGTGCTCCCGGGTGTGGGTATGATTCTGGCCATGCTTTTCTGCCGCTATGTGATAAAGGACAAGATCGGACATGGTGTGACCAAGGTGCTCCAGGCCGTCTCGCAGAACGAGTCCAGGATCAGACCGCACAACATGTGGTCCTCAGTGGCTGCCAGTTCGGTGACCATCGGATTCGGAGGATCCGTCGGAGCAGAGGCCCCGATAGTCTACACAGGCGCGGCTATCGGATCGAACTTCGCCCGCTACATGGGAATGTCCTACAGGAGCATGACGATCCTTCTGGGCTGCGGTGCGGCGGGAGCTGTTGCCGGAATATTCAAGGCACCTCTCGCCGGTGTACTCTTCGTCCTGGAGATTCTTCTGTTCAACATCTCGATGACCTCGATGATGCCTCTGCTGATCTCCACGGTTTCGGCCACAGTGGTCTCCTACATATTCCTTGGCCAGAGCACCCCATTCCAGTGCACCCTTACTCCATTCGACCTTAAGAACATTCCTTTCTACTTGATCCTCGGCCTGTTCTGCGGAGGATGCTCCGTCTATTTCATCCGCACGACCCTCTGGCTGGAGGATAAGATCGGGAAGATGAAGAACTCCTATCTGAAATGGATGCTCTGCGCCATCGGGCTCGGAATACTCATATTCCTTTTCCCTCCTCTGTACGGAGAAGGCTACAGCTCCCTCGGGGTTCTGCTCAACGGGCAGGAGTTCTCGCTTGAGGGGCAGACTCCTCTGGCATTCCTCACCGACAGCCGGTGGTCAGTGCCTGTGTTCTTCCTGCTCATCCTCCTTCTCAAGGTCTTCTCAATGACGCTGACCAATGCTGGCGGAGGCGTGGGCGGAACATTCGGTCCGACGCTTTTCATCGGAGCCATCGCCGGCTTCTTCGTGGCCAGGACCTTCAACCTCATCCTTTCGGGCACATCTCTGTCCGTGCCGGAGCAGAACTTCGTCCTTGTCGGCATGGCCGGACTGATGGCGGGAGTCATGCAGGCGCCGATGACGGCGATCTTCCTCATCGCCGAGATCTCCGGAGGCTACGACCTCTTCCTCCCTCTGATCCTCACCGCCACCATCTCGTTCGGAACCACGAGGATAGGGGAGAAATACTCGATCTACACGAAACGTATCGCCCAGAGAGGGGAACTCCTCACTCACGACAGCGACCAGGCTGTCCTGACCTTGATGAAGGTTGGGGATGTGATAGAAAGGGATTTCTCGACCATCACCATCGACGCCACCTTCGAGGAGCTCGTGCAGCTTGTGGCGGAGTCGCAGAGGAACATATTCCCTGTGCTGGATTCAAAACATCGTTTCCAGGGCTATGTGGCCCTTTCTGACATCCGCAAGTACATGTTCAGGACCGACCTGTACACCACCAAGCACGTCTACAATTTCATGAGGAGCGCTTCTGAATATGTCTATGAGGATGAGAAGATGGATTCCGTGATGAAGAAGTTCGAGGTGACCGACGCCTGGAACCTTCCTGTCGTCAAGCAGGACAGGACCTATGTCGGATTCGTATCGAAATCCAAGATATTCTCAGTCTACAGGGATGAACTGAAGATGGTCTCCCAGGATTGAGAAACTGTTATGCTATAAACGGGCGGACGGCCCTGATCACTGAATATGAAACCGATCTACGTCAAGAACATCGCCGACAGGCTCGGCATCAAGGAATGGCAGGTGGAGAACTGCGTGTCCCTCTTCGATGAAGGTGGAACGATTCCCTTCATCAGCCGTTACAGGAAGGAGAAGACCGGTGGTCTGGATGATGTCCAGGTCGCCGAGATAAAGCATTGGAGCGATGTGTTCTCCGAGATGGAAAAGAGGAAGGAAGGCATCCTGGACACCATTGCGTCCCAAGGAAAGCTTACCGACGGTCTTCGCGCGAAGATCGAGTCCTGCGTGGTGTCCACCGAACTTGAGGACCTCTACCTGCCATACCGTCCGAAGCGTCGCACCCGGGCCACAGCCGCCAAGGAAAAGGGCCTTGAGCCTCTTGCCGACAAGATGTGGAACGTGTCACTTACCGATCCGGAAGCCGAGGCGGCAAAGTATGTCAAGGGCGATGTGACCTCGGTGGAGGATGCTCTTGCCGGGGCCAGGGACATAATCGCTGAGAGAATCTCCGAGGCGGCTCCGTCCAGGGAGAGCCTCAGGCAGATATTCAGGACCAGAAGGGTCGAGTCCAAAGTCACCAAGGCCGCATCTTCAAATCCGGAAGCAGCCAAGTACAGGACCTATTTCAACTTCTCGATGCCTCTTCAGAGGATTCCTTCCCATAACCTTCTGGCAATCCTCAGGGCGAAGAACGAGGGTTTCCTGACGGTGGGTCTGGACGCTGATCCGGAGAAGTGCGGCAACAAGCTCTACTATGAGTTCTGCCAGGAGCACCGCTATCCCGGCGACAAGCTCGCCGGCCAGATCAGAATGGCCGTCGACGATGCCTACAGGCGTCTTCTCGAACCATCCATAACCAACGAGATACTCAAGGAAGCCAAGGAAAAGGCCGACATAGAGTCAGTCGCTGTCTTCGGCGACAACCTGACCCAGCTGCTGCTCTCCCCGCCGGTTGGCCAGAAACGCACCATGGCCATCGACCCGGGGTTCAGGAACGGCTGCAAGATCGCCTGTCTTGACGAGCACGGCAACCTTCTCCATCACGAAATCATATTCCCTCATCCTCCTCAGAGCGAGAAGGTCAAGTCAATCATGGCTGTCTCCTCGATGGTCGAGGAATATGGCATCGAGGCCATAGCGATCGGCAACGGAACGGCTTCCCGCGAGACAGACGACTTCATCAAGAGGGTCGGACTTCCGGAGAACGTCAAGGTCTACACGGTGAGCGAGGACGGTGCTTCGATATATTCAGCGTCAGAGGTGGCCCGTCAGGAATTCCCTGATGAGGATGTCACCGTCCGTGGCGCCGTGTCGATAGGCGGGCGCCTGATGGACCCTCTGGCCGAACTGGTCAAGATAGACCCGAAGTCGCTGGGAGTCGGGCAGTACCAGCACGATGTGGACCAGAACCTCCTTCATGAGAAGCTTGACAACACCGTGGTTATCTGTGTCAACAGCGTCGGTGTCAATCTCAACACCGCCAGCCCTTATCTGCTCAGTTATGTGTCCGGAATAGGCCCTGCACTGGCTTCCAACATCGTTTCCTACCGCAACAGCACAGGTGGGTTCAAGTCCAGGAAGCAGCTCCGCGAGGTTCCCAAGCTCGGTCCGAAGGCCTTCGAGCAGTGCGCCGGCTTCCTGAGGATCCACGACGCCGAGAATCCGCTTGACAATTCTGCAGTCCATCCGGAGTGCTACCACATAGTCGCGAAGATGGCGTCCGATCTCGGCATGGACACGAAGCAGCTGGTCGGCAACCAGGAAGCCATCAGAAAAATCGACCCTTCTGCCTATGTCGAGGGTGAGTTCGGACTTCCTACCATCAACGACATCCTCAAGGAACTGGCGAAGCCGGGACTCGATCCGCGCCAGGCCGCCTCAGAATTCAGCTTCGATGACGACATCAGGGAGATTGATGACCTGAAGGTCGGAATGGAACTTCCCGGTATAGTGACCAATGTGACCGCTTTCGGAGCCTTCGTGGACATAGGTCTGCATGAAAACGGTCTTGTCCACGTCTCCCAGATGAAGGGCAGGAAAGTCAAGCTCCACCAGAGGGTCAAGGTGAGCGTCCTCAACGTGGACCTTGAAAGGAACAGAATCTCTCTGAGACTGCTCTCCGACAATTGAAACAAAGAATAAACAGATATCATGAAAGCATCATCAATCTTCAGGTCCGCCATACTTGCGGGCATCTGCATCGGAATCGCCGGTTTCGGCTATCTTGCGGTGGGAGGCATCTTCGGAGCCGTAGTGTTCGCCTGCGGTCTTCTCGCCGTTGTGAGCTACAAGCTCAAGCTGTTCACCGGCACCGCCGGATTCATCGGAAAGGATGAGGTGGGACAGCTCCTTCTCGTCCTCCTCGGCAACATCGTCGGCTGTCTTGCCGTGGCCCTTCTGGCAAGACTGTCCGCAATGCCGCTTCAGGAAACTGCTGAGAAGATCCTTACCGCCAGACTCAACCTTGGTGCGTGGAAGGCCGGTCTCCTGGCCATCGGCTGCGGTTTCCTTATGACCACCGCAGTCACATTCGCCAGGAAGGACAAATGGCTGCCGCTCCTTTTCTGCGTGCCTATGTTTATCATCTGCGGTTTCCCTCACTGCGTGGCCGACATCTTCTACTACCTTACCTGCAGCCTGGGATTCTGGGGCGAGCATCTCTGGGGGATCCTCATCCTCTATGTCTGCATCGTCATCGGCAACTTCATCGGCTGCAACCTCTACCGCTGGATCATTTCTGACGAAGCCAGGATAGACTGATTCCCTTATCCAATACTGACAATTCCAAGTAACTGAATGAATATGAACAAGTCCATGACCGGCATGACGTTAGCAGCCCTGGCTGCGGCGATGCTCTTCTCGTCTTTCACCTGCAGTGAAGACAAACCTGATCCAAGGAGCGGACGCAGACTCGAAGAAGGATTCGTCAATCCTCCCGACGATGCCAAACCCCGCGTGTGGTGGCACTGGATGAACGGGAACATCACCCTTGACGGCGCTCTCAAGGACATCGAATGGATGAAAAGGGTCGGTGTCGGTGGTTTCCACTGCTTTGACGCCGGTCTTACCACTCCGCAGATCGTCGACCACCGGATCGAGTACATGTCCGACGAATGGAAGGAAATATTCAAGACCGTCGTCGAGAAGGCTGACGACTATGGAATGGAGGTTGCCGTCGCCGGCTCTCCTGGCTGGAGCGAGACGGGCGGCCCTTGGGTGAAGCCTGAGCAGGCCATGAAGAAGATTGTCTGGAGCGAGACCGACGCGGTCGGTGGCAAGGAGTTCAGGGGAGTCCTTCCTCATCCACCTGTTGTCAACGGCAAGTTCCAGGACATACCTGACCCGGAGGCTTCCAAGGACACCGAATACTATTCCGACATCGCAGTCGTTGCGGTGAAGGTCAATGCCCCTTCCATGGCAAGTCTCTCTCCGAAGATCACTTCCAGCGGAGGTACGTTCACCCTTGAGCAGCTGACCAACGGCAGCATGACTGATGCCGGAGTGCTCCCATATTCAAAGAAAGGGGAGAGGACATGGATTGAATATGAGTTCGACGAGCCTCAGACAATCTACGGGGCCGACATCTGCGGTGGAATCTACGATGACTTTGTCGCGAGGGTGATGTCCCAGGAAGAGGAAGGCATGGTCCTGGAATGCTCCGGCGACGGAGTTGACTACTATCGTGTCGCTTCTGTCTCAGGAAAAGTGTTCAATGTGGCCACTCTTTCGTTCAATCCTGTGACAGCCAAGAGGTTCCGCCTTTCAGTGCCAACTGAAGAGGAAGCGTTGAAAGGTTATTTCTCACAGGCCGTCACCCGTGGGATAGGTCCTTCGGCTCCAGGGAAGGAAGGCATTCCTGTCGCCGAGTTCAACCTCTATGGCACGCCCAGGGTCAGCCGCTACATCGAGAAGGCAGGCTTCTTCCCTGCACCTGAACTGTATTCTTGTGCTTCAGCAATATATGAAGAAGCATGCAAGGTCGGTGAGGTCATAGACCTGACCGACAGGATGGACGCCGACGGGAACCTTGTCTGGACTCCTGGCGAAGGCTCCTGGAAGATCCTTCGTTTCGGTTGTTCACTGACCGGCCATCAGAACAGTCCGGCTTCTCCTGAGGCAACGGGACTGGAGGTGGACAAACTGGATCCGG
Source organism: Bacteroidales bacterium (assembly GCA_024398315.1). GTDB lineage: Bacteria > Bacteroidota > Bacteroidia > Bacteroidales > UBA932 > Cryptobacteroides. The sequence continues at coordinate 4,367 of JAKSJH010000022.1, read as the reverse complement.
ATGCCGTACGTGACTATATCGAGCAGTACATATCCATGTACAAGGATGCGGCAGGAGGAATGATGGGGGAGAAGGGAATACATTATCTGATGTTCGACAGCTGGGAGGCCGGATGCCTCAACTGGACTCCGAAGATGTTCGAGGCCTTCAAGGCTGAATGCGGCTATGACCTGCTGCCGTGGCTGCCTGCAATCGCAGGCTATGTGGTGGACTCTCCTGAGAGCTCGGACAAGTTCCTGTGGGATTTCCGCCGCACCATTGCAGATCTCATCGCGGTCAATCATTACGACCTCCTCACTGACATCCTGAAGGAAAAGGGGATGGAACGCTACAGCGAGTCCCATGAACTTGTGAGGGCCTTCATCGCTGACGGAATGAGGGTCAAGAAGAACGCGGCCATCCCGATGTGCGCCATGTGGACCGGTGATCCGAAGAACATCCTGGCCATCGGAGTGTCTGGGGCCGATTGCCGCGAATCTGCATCGGTGTCTCACCTCTATGGCAAGAAATATGTCGCCGCCGAGTCGCTCACCCAGGCTGGAAACGGATGGAGCTCCTATCCGGAGATTCTCAAGGAAAGGGCTGACCTGCTTCTCGCAAACGGACTGAACAGGTTCATCATCCACGAGTCCGCGCACCAGCCGCTCGACGATTTCAAACCGGGATTCACTCTCAACGTGTTCGGACAGTGGTTCAACCGCCATGACACCTGGGCCGAGCAGGGAAAGGCATGGATGAGCTACATGTCCAGAAGCTGCTTCATGCTGCAGCAGGGCAGGAACGTCGCTGACATTCTCTATTATTTCGGCGAGGACAACAATGTCACCATGCTCTATCGTGATGGTCTCCCGCAGTTACCGGAGGGCTACAGCTTTGATTTTGTCAATGCGGACGCCATCGTCAATGACCTGAAGGTGGAGAACGGCTTGATTGTGGCCCCTTCCGGCAACACGTACAGGATGATTGTGCTCGGTGAGAATGCGAAGATGATGTCAGTTCCTGTGCTTGAGAAACTTGAGAAGCTCGTCATGGACGGTGCGGTCCTCGTTGGTCCGGAACCGGTCGCAACACCGAGCCTTGCGGATCAGGACGTGATGTTCCAGAAGATATCCTGCGCTATGTGGGCAGGTGAGTCCGTCACCGCCTATGGACGCGGGAAGGTGTTCAACTGCAGTGTCAATGAGGCGCTCAGGTCTCTTGGATGCTCTCCTGACGTAAGAATCTCGAAGCCTTCTGAGGATTCAAAGTATCTGTTCGTCCATCGTGATTTCGACGGGAACCATATCTACTGGCTGAACTCCAGGACGAAGAACACGGAGGACATCGAGGTCTCTTTCGCTGTCACCGGACTGGTTCCTGAAGTATGGAACGCCGTAGATGGTACCATCAAGCCGGTGTCCTACAGGACAGTGGGCGGCAGGACCTGCGTGAAACTGCATTTTGACCAGGAGGATGCTCTGTTCGTCGTGTTCAGAAAGAAATCGTCTTCCGATTCGTTTGAACTTCCTCAGGTCATGGTTTCCGAAATGCCTGTGGAAGGGACGTGGGAGGTCGCTTTCAAGAACGGAATGGGTGCGCCGGAGAAGACGGTCTTCGAGACTCTCTACGACTGGAGCACCAGCGAGGACCTTCCGGTACGCTACTATTCCGGCACGGCAGTATATTCAAAGAAGATCAATCTTCCGGCTTCAGCAGTCGGCGACGAGACGTGGCTCTGCCTTGGTTCCGTGAAGAACATAGCTGAGGTGAGGCTCAACGGCAAGGACCTTGGAATTGTCTGGAAGGAACCGTGGAAAGTGGACATCTCCTCTGCTGTCAAGGAAGGTGAGAACCTCCTGGAAATCACTGTGGTGAATCTTTGGGTCAACCGTCTGATAGGTGACGAGAGGGGCGACTGCGGCCGTGTCGGACGCACTGCCATGCAGCATCACTCCGCCGGAGAACCTCTCAGTCCGTCTGGTCTTCTCGGGCCTGTCTCAATCGAGACACGTGAAATAGTGGAATAGTGTCAGCCCTTCGGGGCTGACAGTTTCAGACTGCTCTGCGTCTCCGGTTCGCCGACGCGGACCGATATGACCTTGTCGGTCGTTATCGAAAGGAACTTGTTGAGGTTCTCGATGGCGTGCTGTGTCGCTCTTTCCACCACTCTTTTTTCGTAGGCGTCCCTGAGGGCGGCTTCGCGGGCTCTGTTGACCATGACTTTCATCCTTCTGTCGGCGTCCCATCCCTTGTCGGCTGAGATGATTTCTCTGTCTTGAGGGTTGCAGATGAAATGGATGACTTGGGCGGGAGGTATTGTCACGAATATCGTGTCACCGTCCGCTGACTTCTCGAAACTGTCGCGGCTCAAGTCCTTGAGGTCAAGACCGAACACCAGAGTGGGTCTGGCGATGATGACAGCAGTCGTGTCCGGACCGTTCTTGTCAAAGAGCAGAACATCATCGTGGAATTCAAGTGAAGCCAGGTTGGCTATCCTTTCCTTGTTCACGACGGTGGCGTCGATTATTCTCTGCAGTTCTTTATCTTTTTTAGAGCAACAGCAGAAAATGAGCAGTACAGTCAGTGCAAGAATAGTCGGAATAGTCTTTCTCATATCCATCATTCCCTTCCTCCTTTCATCTTTCATCCTTGAACTTTACGAATACATTCTCATAGCCAAGAGCGTTGAACGTGATGGTCATGAATTCTCTGGCATCTTTCCTGGCCTCATCCTCTATGCCGAGCCCGGGGATGACCTTTTTTCTGAGCTCGTCTTCGAAGTCCTTCTTGATCTGCTCTTTTTCCTGGGCCATGAAAGAAGAACGGAAAGGACTCACCTTCTCATATTCCTTCTTGATCCGGTCTTCAGGAATTTCGACTATGCTTATCATTGGCTGAGGGAGGGTGACGGTTATCGTGCCGCCCGCTTTGTCGATCTCGACATTGTCGTACGAGAAACCGGACAGGTCGATACCTGCGGTGATGCGGGCTACGCCGGAATACAGCAGAACTCTCTTCCCAGGCTTGTACTGTTCGTATTCGGAAGGTCCGTTCCTGGTCAGATAATTCAGCTCGTAGGTGGTCGTTTCAAGAAAATCCATTTCCGCAATCTTCTTGATCTGTAACGCCATAGGATCCTTGCCGCAAGAAACGGCAGCAAGGCAGACCAATGCGGTGAGAATGATTCTTCTGATGAAATCTGACATATTCAGCAATAGGTGAACAGTTGGACTTCTAGAACTCCAGCCTTCTGGCGTTGCGTCCTGAGACGATGATTCCGTCCTTGACGCAGAGCTTGCCGTTCAGCCATACCTGCTTGACCGCACCGCACAGGGTCCGGCCGTCGTATGGGCTCCAGCCGCATTTGCAGGCTGCGTCCTTCACTATGAACTTTTCATCCGGATCCACGACGACCAGGTCTGCGTAGCAGCCTGCCTTGAGCACGCCGCGGTCCTTGATTCCGAAAATCTCCGCCACTCTCTCTGAATATGCCGACGCGATTCTGTCAAGCGGCATGTCCAGGGTGAAGGCCACGCTGAGGGACTGCTGGACGGACGGAACTCCGGAAGGACAGCTGACGTACGGTTTGTCTTTCTCGGAAAGCAGGTGAGGCGCATGGGCGGAACCTATTGTGGCGATGAGACCGTCCTTCAGACCGTTCCTGAGGGCGCTTCTGTCCTTTTCTGTCTTTATTGCCGGGTTGCATTTCATCCTGCTCCCCATCTCAGGGTAGTCTTCGTCGCAGAACCAGAGATAGTTGGCCGAAGTTTCGGCTGTGATCTCCGGGTTGTGTATCTTGGCCGCCCGGATCATCTCCACTTCCTCGGCGGTAGTGACATGGAGCACATGGAGCCTTGTGCCGAGCCTGACTGCCATCTCCAGTGCCTTTATGGTTGACTTAACACAGGCCTTGCGGCTTCTTATAAAAGGATGCTCGGTGAACGGAATGTCTTCTCCGTACTTCTCTCTCGCAGCCGCCAGGTTCGCCTTGATGATGCCTTCGTCTTCGCTGTGGATCAGGACAGGCTTCCCCTTTGCACTGAATATCTTTTCAAGGGTCTCCTGTCTGTCCACCAGCATGTTGCCGGTTGAGGACCCCATGAAGACCTTGATGCCTCCGAAGGAATGTCCAAGTCCTTCGGCAAGATATTCACAGATCTTGTCGGCGTTGTCGTTGGTGACTCCGATGTTGAACCCGTAGTTGGCCCAGGACTTCGATACGGCTGTCCTGACCTTCTCCTCCAGAGCTTCGATGGAGATTGTTGGTGGAGTGTTGTTCGGCATGTCGATGAAGGAGGTGACGCCTCCGAGAAGGGCCGCTTTCGACTCGCTTTCGATGTCAGCCTTGTGGGTCATCCCGGGTTCTCTGAAATGCACGTGGGCGTCTA
>JAKSJH010000219.1 GCA_024398315.1 Bacteroidales bacterium | reverse complement strand
CACCAATGTTCCAGCTCGGTCCTGACACGACCGAGTACTACAAGATTCCAGGCTCGGAGAGTCTGGTCTCTGTCGGTGAGTTCGAGGGCCACCCGATGCTGAAGGTCACCCCTGAGGCACTCACCCTCCTCACCAACACCGCATTCCGTGACGTGAGCTTCCTTCTCCGCCGTTCGCACAACGAGCAGGTGGCGAAGATCCTTTCAGACCCTGAGGCGAGCGAGAACGACAAGTATGTCGCCCTCACCTTCCTGCGCAACGCGGAAGTCGCCGCAAAGGGCAAGCTTCCTCTCTGCCAGGACACCGGCACCGCCATCGTCCACGGTGAGAAGGGACAGCAGGTCTGGACCGGATTCGAGGACGAGGAGGCCATCTCTCTCGGTGTCTTCAAGACCTATACTGAAGAGAACCTGAGATACTCACAGAACGCCCCTCTGGACATGTACAACGAGGTCAACACCAAGTGCAACCTCCCTGCCCAGATAGACATAGAGGCCTGCGAAGGCATGGAGTACCGTTTCCTGATGGTCACCAAGGGCGGAGGTTCGGCCAACAAGAGCTACCTCTACCAGGAGACCAAGGCCCGCATCCAGAACCCTGGCACTCTCATCCCGTTCCTCGTGAGCAAGATGAAGAGCCTCGGAACTGCAGCCTGCCCTCCTTACCACATCGCATTCGTCATCGGAGGCACTTCCGCTGAGAAGAACCTCCTCACCGTCAAGCTGGCCTCCACCCATTACTACGACAGTCTTCCGACCACCGGAGACGAGACCGGACGTGCCTTCCGCGACGTCGAACTTGAGAAGCAGCTTCTCGAAGAGGCCCACAAGATCGGTCTCGGCGCACAGTTCGGCGGCAAGTACATGGCCCACGACGTGAGAGTCATCAGGCTCCCGCGCCACGGTGCAAGCTGCCCTGTCGGACTCGGTGTCAGCTGTTCTGCCGACCGCAACATCAAGGCGAAGATCAACGCTGACGGTATCTGGATCGAGAAGATGGACGACAAGCCTTACGAACTCATCCCTGAAGAGTTCCGCAACGCAGGAGAAGGCGAAGTGGTCAAGATCGACCTCGACCAGCCGATGGCCGATGTCTGCAAGATCCTCACGAAGTATCCTGTCAGCACCCGTCTGAGCCTCAACGGCACCATCATCGTCGGACGCGACATCGCCCATGCGAAGATCAAGGCCCGTCTCGATGCCGGAGAGCCAATGCCTCAGTACCTCAAGGACCATCCTATCTACTATGCAGGCCCTGCAAAGACCCCTGCCGGAATGGCATGCGGTTCGATGGGACCTACCACTGCCGGCCGAATGGACCCATACGTGGACGAGTTCCAGGAGAACGGCGGTTCGATGATCATGCTTGCAAAGGGCAACCGCAGCCAGGCCGTCACCGACGCTTGCAAGAAGCACGGTGGATTCTACCTGGGTTCCATCGGTGGTCCTGCAGCAATCCTTGCCCAGAACAACATCAAGAGCATCGAGTGCGTCGAGTACCCTGAGCTCGGAATGGAGGCCATCTGGAAGATCCGCGTCGAGGACTTCCCTGCCTTCATCCTTGTTGATGACAAGGGCAACGATTTCTTCAAGCAGCTCGGACTCTAGACATCCATCATAAAAAAACAGGAGGCGGTGAAGTTGTGTGGCCGCGCTCCTGTTTTTTTTAAACTTTTCAGTACCTTGTATTGCAAGGTATTCAAAAATATTCATATCTTTGCAGAACCAAATAGAGGACAAACACAATTATCACATAGAAATGAAAAAAGTAATCAGTGCCAGCATCGGAGGAAGATGCTTCGCTTTCGATGAGGACGCCTACTCAAGGCTGTCAGCTTACCTCTTCAATTACAGGAAGTGCCTGAACAAGAGTTCGATGGATTCTCCGTCGGAAGTGATGCTCGATCTGGAGAACCGTCTTGCCGAACTGTTCGAACAAGGTACTGGAGGTGCAAGTTCAATGTCAGTCAGCCTCAATCTGGTCAACAGCACAGTCAAGAACCTGGGCATGCCGGACGGATCCGAGGAGCCTTCCTTCCAGGATGGCGGAAGCCGGACATCGGCAGAGCAGAACCGGTCTGAAGGTGAATATGCTTCCTCATATTCAGAGAACAGGATAAAGGAGAGCCGCCGCCTGTTCCGCGACATAGACAGAAAGTCGATAGGCGGAGTCTGTGCAGGTCTTGCCGCCCTTCTTGACATTGACATCACGATAATCAGAGTCCTGTTCGTACTGGCCCTGGTCCTCGGAGGCTGCGGACTGATCATCTACATCGTGCTCTGGATTGTCATCCCTGCCGCGGAGACCCCGGAGGACAAGTGCGCGATGAGAGGACTTCCCCCTACAAGAGAGAATCTAAGCAGGTTCAGCAGCAGCGCCGGCACCAAGAGTACATATAGAAAGTAGTGCAGGATGGAAAACAGTTCTGACAACATCCGCTCACAGATGCGCAAAGGACTGCTCGAGTACTGCATACTCAGCATACTGGCCCGCAAGGAAGCATATTCATCAGCCATCCTGGATGAGCTGAAAGCTGCGAATATGCTCGTGGTGGAAGGCACGCTCTACCCTCTCCTGATCAGGGAGAAGAACCAGGGGCTGCTCTCCTACCGCTGGGAGGAATCTCCTCAAGGGCCACCAAGGAAATATTACTGCCTGACAGAAAAGGGACGGGCCCAGCTCGGGGAGATGGACGCCGCCTGGAAAGAAATAGTCGAATCGTTGGACAACATAAGGAACAAAGGAATATGATACAAGTTGAAAGAGTCAGCATAGCGGGACAGGTGTTCGAAGTCGAAGTCTCCGCCTTCAATGCCATCAGACGTTATCTCAGGGAACAGTCCTACCAGGATTCCCGCACCGATGACGAAATCGAGAAGGAGCTTGCCGATGCCCTTCAGGCCGAATGCGGGGGCAGGGCGACAGTGACCATGGACATTCTCAAGTCAGCTGTCACCAGGCTCGGGAAGACGGTTCCGGCCTTTGAAGAAGCCCAGTACGGTCCGGCGGATGATTCCCGCAGATACGACAATGACCATTATGAATATGAACGGCCGCGAAGACCGGTCAGGAAACTCTACAGGATTCGTTCCACAGGGAAAGTGGCAGGGGTCTGCTCCGGAATCGGAGAATACCTCAATGCTGACCC
>JAKSJH010000218.1 GCA_024398315.1 Bacteroidales bacterium | reverse complement strand
CTCCTATCTCCGTGAATCTGTTCTGAGATGAGGACTGGTCAAGAAGGATCTTTATGTCCGAATTCTTCAGGATTGTGTCACGGATAATTGCACTTGACATGATGTCGCTTATCTGCTGTGTGACAACCACGGCAGATGTCATGAATTTCCTGGCCGTCTTCCAGAGTCCGGCAAGGTAAGGGGCCATCGTCTCGTTGCTTATGGCCTTCCAAGCCTCCTCGATGACCATTACCTTGAAGCCTTCGCTTCCTCTCATCTTGGCATCAAAGGAATTCATGATACATAGGACACAAAGCGAGTAGAACTTCGGGTCATTGAGGCTGGATAGCCTGTCTACTTCGAACACCGTGAAACGACTTGAAAACAAGTCCTTCGGATGGCGGTCGTTAAGCAGGAACTCAAAAGCGCCGCCGAGAGCATAATCCTTCCTCGCGAGAAGGAATCCCTTGATGTCAAAACGCTCGGACGTCACCGTGATGTCTCCGCAGGTATAACCGGCCTTGCTCCGCATCTTGGGCGCAATCTTGTCTCTGAGGAAGCACCTCAGATCGTCAAATATCGGAAGCTCTGGATTGCCTTTCCTGGATGTAATGAAATCACAGACCATCTGTTTGAGGATGGTAATCATATCCGAGCTCCATCCGCCAGAAGGGTTCCAGAGCGTCTGAAGGAAAGACAGAAGGAAGTTAAGCCCGTTGCTGTCCTGGCAGAGTTTGCCGCGCTCATCCATCCATGTCTCAAACCCTATGAAGGCATTGAATGAAATCGGGTGCTCGTTGTCCCAGGAATAGTACATGCCGTCCTTACCTGAGGATTCTTCCCGGATTACAGCACAGAGACCTTCATAAGAGTCTCCGACATCGATGATGAATACGGTCTCTCCGGCATCATAACAGCTTCGCACGAAGAAGTTCGTGAAAAAGGATTTTCCGGTACCGGAACCGCCAAGCACGAAAGCATTGTAGTTGTCGATATAACCGGCATCCTGTGCGGCTGTCTGAACGTCAATGGTGACAGGAACATTTCTAAGCCGGTCACAGATCCGGAACCTGCCTCCCGGTATCCCTTTTTCGAAGGACTCCCATATTCCGAGGCAGAGCGCACTATAGAGCTCCATCAGCATCAGGTTTTCCGCCCCGATTTCACATCCGGCGCCGGGTATGCCGGAATACCAGAGAACAGGGGTGTCGCTGGTGTCCTCCACACAGGTGATGCCCAGACCGGCAAGAGCGGAACTTATCCGTCCCCTGATCTCAAGATGCTCCTCTTCCTTACCCCATGCGAGAATATTTGTATGCGCCCTGACGCTGCAGAAGGACTCCTTGTGAACCTCATCCACAAATTCATCGATCTCCTCGGCCCCGAGGCGGTTCTCCGAACTCTTCGACATGCTCTGCATGCGGCGCTTCCGGGAGTCGAGCTCCGAAAGCACCTCTGTCTGCGGCACTGTAAGGATAGACTGGTTGACTATGGGCTCGGTCTCCAGCAGGTGACCGAAAGCCGCGCCGTACGACAGGAAGAGTTCCGACGATGAACCGCTGAGTGATTCGACCTTCCGGGACGAGGACACTTCCGTAGGTATATCTTCAGCTTCACTGATAGTGTAGGCCCATAGATGCCGGTCTGAGATCTTGACAAAGCCGGGGCCCATCGGAAAATCCGAAAATATGCCATCCTTGGCTCCGAGACGTAAATATGTAGGAATAATCCCCTGATTTAAAGCTGTGGCATAATCCTCATCAGAGAGTGGACGGGCACTGATTTTCCCGCTACCTGTAAGAACGGATATGAATTCGGCAGATTTTGTATTCAGCTGTTCTATCCTGTCGCGTCCCGGAATCTTGGCCAGGGCCTTTCCTCCATACAGTCCGCTTGACGAGACCGGCCTCAGGGCTGACGCCTTTGAGGAAAGAGTGAGGAAGAGGTACTGACGGTGAGAGAGGAACCTCCGGCCGCTGAAATGTTTTTCGTAGCTGTCCTGGAGAAAGCCGCGGCCTTCATCAGGCACATAATCTTCATACAGATAGATGTCCTGACGATGAACCATGGTCCAAGCCGGAAGTATCCTTATTGCAGAGGCGAGTGAATTTACCATCTCGTTGTAGTTTTCCTCCAGAAGGGAGAAGACATCCGGGAGGGTGAGTTCCCAGCCAAGAGTGATGTCACCCCTTTTCGATATGATGACGCCGTCCTTCATCCCCATCAGAGGGAATATGTCGTCGAACTGGCGTGTTGACTGTTTCATCTCCATGTGGCAATAGAATGGTTTGAGCAGTGAACGGATGCTGCGCGGTTTCATATGAAGGAATTTCGGCGTATGGCGGGAAGCCAGGAACCGCGACAGGGACCTGTCGCTCATCTTTCCCTGAAGGGAAATGATGAACATATAGTCTCCTGCCAGGGCGCATGCGAAAGCTATCATCCCGACGAGGCTGTTTGTAGCCCCTCCGACAACGAATGACAGCATGGCACCTCCCGCAGCGATGCCGATAAAAACGTACGAGAACTTCCCCCGTATTCCGAAGAATGACGAGGGACGATCAAGACTGCGCCAGACTCTGTACCTCATATCCTGATTAGGTAAGGAATATGAGCCTGATGAGCTGCAACAGCACAAAGACGATGACAAGGCCGCCGCCGTGCTTTATGAAAGCATCAGCGGATGTTGGTTCGCCTTTGGCGTACTTGATGAACGTCGGGACCAGCATCACTACTCCTACCATACCGATGATGATGGAGATAAGGTTGAGAAGTGGACTTGCCGATGTCTTCAGGGTGGAAGATGCGGTGGTCAACATGGAGGATGCATCCTGGGTCTGTGCCATGATCATCCCGGTTGACAGGGTCAGCATAGCCGATGCGACAGCCGACCTTTTGGTGTAAGGTTGTAAGTGTTTCATGATTTGAATGCCCTCCCAGGCGGTTTTAAATGAAAGTTCTATTCAAGGCTTTCATCGCCCGATTCAGGGAAGAGCATTCCTTCGTCGCATCCTTCGGCAGACTCATAATAATCAACCGAATCACCATCACCGACAATGGCAGATGGGGATGTCGGGTGTGCGGCATCCTCCTTCAGCTTGAATTCGCATTTCAGTCCATTGAAGGTCCTTGCGATTTCACGCTTGCGCTCGATAGTGGTTTTTGGATCGACAAACTCC
>JAKSJH010000217.1 GCA_024398315.1 Bacteroidales bacterium | reverse complement strand
GAAGAGGTCCGCAGTCGCGAGGACCCTCATCAGGGCGTTGACCCACATCGGCAGGATGAAAAGGACCACCGTCACTGCTGACTTGTTGAGATCCTTGCTGGCCAGGATGTAGGCCGCCGGGTAGCCTAGCAGCAGACAGATGAGAGTGTTTTCGACAGCCACCTCGATCGAGAGCACGAAGGTGGACATGGCATCACCATCAGTGAAGAAGCGGGTGATGTTCCCGAACGAGAAGCGCCCTGATCCGTCCTGGAAGGCATACACCATCACGAGGACCAGCGGCAGGACCACGAACAGGACCATGAAAATAAGGTACGGAATGCTCCAGTTGCTCCTCTTAGTCATTTAACCTGCTGAGTTTAATGTCTTCCGGTCTGATGTTTATGCCGACGAGGTCACCCTTGTCCCAGACGTCCTGAGTGTCGACGTAGATGTGGATGCCGCTGTCGAGACGCACGTCGAGGTGGTAGTGGTCACCCTTGTAGATAAGAGAGTAGACCTCTGCCTGAACCACGCCTTCTTCAGCATAGTCGAGGAGGTCGACGGCATCGAACTCAACTTCGACTCTGACCTTGTCCCCGGCCTTGAGGTCCTGCTGTGCGGAACACTCGAACTCTCCGTCAAGGAAGGAGACGCTGGTCTCGTCGACCATCTCACCTTCGAAGACATTGCGGAGACGGGACTTGTGCATCACCTGGATGTTGGCAGGCTGGATCTGCATCCCGACTCTTTCGCCGACATCATACTTGCGGTAGTTCTGTGCCATCAGTTCGAAGCCGGTCTCGGTATTCACAAAGATCTGGTAGAACACGCCCTTGAAAGTGCAGGATGTCACAGTACCGAAGAACTCCGCCTTGCTCTGGTCCCTGCGGATCTCCACATCCTCCGGACGGACGACGACATCGACAGGGACATTCTCTCCGAAGCCTTCGTCGACACCGTCGAACTCGTACCCGAGGAACGAGACCCTGCCGTCCTTGACCATCGTGCCGTTGAGGATGTTGGACTCACCGATGAAGTCGGCGACGAACTCGTTCTGCGGCTCATTGTAGATGTCAGTAGGGGTGCCTATCTGCTGGATGCAGCCCTCGTTCATCACCACGATGCGGTCGGAAAGGGTCAGAGCCTCCTCCTGGTCATGGGTGACGTAGACGAAGGTGATGCCCAGTTTCTGGTGCATCTCCTTAAGTTCTATCTGCATGTCCTTGCGCATCTTGTAGTCAAGGGCCGCCAGCGGTTCGTCAAGAAGGAGGACTTTCGGATAGTTCACCAACGCCCTGGCGATGGCGACTCTCTGCTGCTGTCCGCCCGAAAGCGACTCGACGTCGCGGTCCTCGTAGTCGGTCATGCTCACCAGCTTGAGCATCTTGCGGACCCTGGTGTCAATCTCGTCGGAATCGACGCCCTTCAGCTTGAGACCGAAGGCGATGTTGTCATAGACATCCAGATGAGGGAAAAGGGCATAGCGCTGGAAGACCGTGTTGAGAGGTCTGCGATGAGGCGGAATGGAGGAGATGTCCTCTCCATCCATCATCACCGCGCCTTCATCCGCTGCGCAGAATCCCGCTATGATTCTCAATGTCGTTGTCTTGCCGCATCCCGAAGGGCCCAGCAATGTCACGAATTCGCCTCTCTTGATCTCGAGGCTGATGTCGTCGAGGACTTTCTTGTCAGGGAACGACTTGCTGACATGGTCAAGCCTGATGATGACATCCTGTTGACTGGTGGTGGTGTTTTCGTTCATATTCGATGACAGTGTGTGCAATGAACCTGCGATCAGGGTGTTCTAGCCCCCGTCGCACCATTGGAACTACTTATGAATCAATGATTGATGTAGAATGAATAAAGGAGGCCGATAGTGGCGCTCGGAGCCTTCGTGTAATTGTTGACGGCGAAAGCTGCGTGGAGTCTCAGGTCTTCTGCAGGATAATAATGGAAGAAGAGACCTCCGAAGGCGTAGTCCTTGCCTGGCATGATTCCGAGAGGGACAATGCCGGCGACTCCGTCCTCTTCAAGGGACCAGGCGTCTGAATAGCCGAAGAAGTCAGGACATTTGCGGCTGATCTTCTCCCATCCGCCCTTGGCACCGAGTTCAAGGGAACCGTCACAGAATCTGTAGAGGAATGATCCTGTGAGGGATGCGTTCATGCCGTTCAGGTCGCATCCGAGAGCATTCTTCAGAGTGAAGTCCACCCATGTCTGGAGATTGTCGTTCTCAAGCTTGTTGCCGAGTGTGATCATTCCAAGGGCCGGTGCTTCGTCCAGATAGGCCTGAAGATAGTTGATGGAAAGGATTCCCGACCATATTCCTGCAGACTGACGTGTCTGGAATGAGGCGGCTGAACCGTTGCCGACCAGAAGGCTCTCCCTGAAAGGAGACGTTGTGATCTGGAAGCCGTAGGACTGGTTCTCGTTAGGTGAATATGTGACCGACCCGCCCCACTGGTAGACATTGTTACCCTGCCAGTCCTGGGAGCAGAGGTCAAGATGCTGTTCGAAATCGTAAGGGTCGTTCTCCCAGCCGCCTGCGAACATAATCTGCTTGCCGACTCCGAAAGTCAGCACGTCGCTCGGGGTGAAGAGGAGGTTGGCCCAGTTGATCCATCCGCATTCGGCCGTGCCGAGCGTGTTCTGGTAGAGCCAGGCGGGATCGCTGGTAAGAAGGGTAAGTGATGCGTCAAATGATAGCTTGTCAGAAAATGAGCCGTCGGCCGTGACGAACAGGCCTGAATTGCCCCAGTTGATTCTGTTGTTGCTCAAAGAAGAACTTTCCGTAAGCCAAGGTTGGTTGGCCTCAAGGCGGGAGTGAATTCCGAGATTCAGTTCCTGTGCGGTGGACACCGCAAAAGCGCTCAGAAAGAGAGCAGCGCAAGCTATGATTTTCCTCATCGCATAAAAAAAGGGTTCTAGTTGAACATCAGGCTGTTCGGCCTCCTGCATCCAGGAAAGGGACAGCACCTGCTATTTCGCATGCAAAGGTATTAGAAAAATCGAATATTTTTCACATGCCGACGTTTTTTTTTCGATTTTTTTTCATTCCACCCTCTCATTCCCTACCTCCTCCCATTTTACTGCACGACAGCCTGTCCTTTACGACAGTCCGAGGTGCAGAACGGCCTTCCCTGCACCTGAAGGTGTCCTTTACGACAGTCCGAGGAGCAG
>JAKSJH010000216.1 GCA_024398315.1 Bacteroidales bacterium | reverse complement strand
AAGACATCACAGTCTGTCTCCTTACCCGGGACCAGGTCCTCGACCTTATGGTCAGCGACCAGGTCAAGCAGTCCCTGATGGCCGCCCCGCTCTGGCGATACTTCGCCGAGCAGTTCTGTGTGAAATAGTGAATGGCCTGAACTAGTGGTATCAACCCGGATGGTAGCTACCGTGCCTTTCATACAGGTTACTTTTGACCGCTTCAATGCCTTGTGCTTCGAAGGGGCGCTGCCTGCGGTGCCCATAGTGCTGAGCAGGGCGGGGAGCTTCCTCGGCAAGATGGAGTACAAGGTCAGGCGAGACTTCTTCGGCAACATTGTCTCCTGCCATGACTACCGCCTCAAGATCAGCACCGGCTTCGACCTGAGGGAAGAGGAACTGGAGGATGTCGTGATCCACGAGATGATCCATTACTACATCTCCTTCAAGAACATCCGCGACAACTCCGCCCACGGGGATGCCTTCCGACGGATCATGGATTGCATCAACAATGAATATGGCAGGCACATCACCGTCCGCCACCGCAGCAAGGCAGGGGAGAACCTTGTGCGGGAGGGGAGTGAGAAAGTGAGGAGACATGTTCTCTGCATCTCCACTTTCCCTGATGGTAAGTCCGGGGTCACTGTCTGCGCTTCGACGAAGCTCCTGGAACTGCGCCGGCTGCTTCCGAAACGGTACAGGATTTCGAATATGGAATGGTACGGGAGTCTGGATCCATTCTTCAACCGCTTCCCACGCTCGAACACTCCGAAGATCTACAGAATCTCTGCGGAAGATATCAAGGAACACCTTGAAGATGCTGTCCCGCTCGAATGGCATGGACGGAATCTCAACCCGGTTGAACGATAATGGAAGGCTACTGAAGGAGCTTGAGGACGGTGTGCTTTTCGAGAGTCTTTCCGTCCTGGTCCATCACGGAGAAACAGTCGGTGCCGTCTTCGAGCGGAGTCCTCTCGAAGTGAAGGCTTCTACCCGTGCGAGCTGATTCCTTGGCAGCAGCAAGTGCCTCCTCTCCAGTGTGATAGGAGAACACAAGAGCCTTCTCCTTCCCCCTCTGGCGATGCCTGGAATCGGATTCACGCAGGCTCAGCCTGGCGTCATATTCCCTGTCCCACTGCCTGTAATATTCAATCTTCTCATCCTCGAAGAGAGAAAGCTGCAGTCCGGTCTCGTGCGTGAGCTTGAACACACCGAAACCTACCTGCCGCAGCGGAGTCACGCCGTTCCATACAGTCGGGATCAGCCTCCTTCCTTCGTTCAGGAGCAAGGCTGTCACATCGGTTGGCTGCGAAAGTGTGCACTGCTTCGAATGGACCTCGAAGTCCTTTGTCTTCACGAATATGCTGACTCCGGAGGCGTAGAACTCGTCTCTCCGGATCCTGTGCGCCACCTCGCAGGCTGCGTTGAACAGTTCTCTGTCAAGAGCCTTAGGGTCGGTGATGTCCTGACGGAATGTGCGCTCGGCGCTGTAGCTTTTCGCCTCGGCCTCCTCAGTGGTGACCGGAGAGTCGTCGATGCCGTTGGCGTTGTCGTGCATCTGCAGGGCGAACTTCTGGCCTACGACCCTGTTCAGCGCAGGAAGAGGCAGCCTGGCGAGGTCGCCGATGGTCTTGACCATGTAGGCCGTGAGACGTTCCTGGGTCTTCTTCCCGACCCAGAGGAGATCTCCGACAGGCAGAGGCCACATCTTCGCTTCAATCTCCTCTGTCCAGAGAGTGTGAGTCTTGTCCGGTTTCTCGAAATCAGAAGCCATCTTGGCGAGCAGCTTGTTCGACCCGACACCGACATTGACCGTGAAGCCAAGCCTGGACTTGATCTCCTCGCGGAGTCTGTCTGCCACCGCCACCGGATCCTTCCCGTTCAGACGGCCTGTCATCTCAATGAAGCATTCGTCGACGGAAAATTGCTGAAGGACAGGGGAATAGGTCCGGCAGATAGAGATGAAGTTCATCGAGCACTTCTTGTACCACTCCCAGTCTCCGCGCACGATGACCAGCTTCGGACACTTACGGATGGCCATCGAGACGGGTTCGGCGGTGCTGATGCCGTACTTCTTGCATGGGATGGACTTTGCGGCCACGATGCTGCGACGGTCTTCCGGGTCTCCTGACACTACGGACGGCACAAGACGGATGTCCTGACCGCCTCCGGCGAGAATCTTCACCGCCGACCAGGACACGAATGCGCTGTTCACGTCGATATGGAAGACCACACGCCGTTCCATCTTACTGCTCGACCACTTTCCAGCGCAGACGCCATGTTCCGTTGTCGAAACTGTGGCTGAGAATCTTGAATGTTCCTATTTCTGAAGTGTTCGCCACATGGGCGCCGATACAGGCGCAGTCGTCGTAATCGCCGACGCTGACGATACGAAGCGTTTCGGAGGCGTTGTCCGGAAGCTTGCTAAGGTCGACAAGGGCCGCAGCCTGCTCCCTGTCAACGAACCGGACCGTGACGTCAAGTCCCGATGCTATGACCTCGTTGACCTTGGCTTCTATTTCGGCCACCTGCTCGTCTGTAGGGCAGGATCCGAGAATATAGTCGCATTTCGACTTCTTTCTCTCGACGTGGGCGTTCCTGCTACGCGGGCAGCCGAACATGTTCACCATCGTGCGGTTGAGAATATGCTCGCAGGTGTGTGCGGGAGGATATTCCTCCTTGTTGTGTGCGTTGAGAATCGGTTCTTCCATTGCTAGATCAATATTCTATTATCAATTTCATCGAGGATTGTCTCGTCGGCGGGCAGCCACTGGACGCTGCGGAGATTCTGACGGTCCAGCCAGGTGGCGGCCTCGTGCTCAAGGAGGGTCAGATTGCCGCTGACGATGCTGCATAGGTAGCAGCGCATCGACAGGTGGAAGGCAGGGTAGTCCCACTCGATGGTGGTGACATAGCGCTCCACCCTGATTTCCGTCGCCAGTTCCTCCCTTATCTCCCGCACAAGGGCTTCTTCAGGTGTCTCGCCCGGCTCAATCTTCCCGCCTGGGAATTCCCAGTAACCTTTCCAGTCACCATATCCCCGCTGAGTCGCGAAGATGCGTCCCTCGTGGACAATCAGAGCAGCTACTACTTCGATGGTTTTCATTCCGTGATCACTTTTGAAGCCTGCCTTGGCTATGGCTGTTGAACTTTCTTTCTTATCTCCTGCGGGAGGTCCACGGTCAGTTCTATGAGACCGGCGACTTTGC
>JAKSJH010000215.1 GCA_024398315.1 Bacteroidales bacterium | reverse complement strand
GACGGCTTATCCCCACATAGCCTATCCATTCCTGGATGCCGTAGGCTCCGGCTTTGTCGAATGGTTTGTAGTTGTCTATGTAGTAGTCTATCTCCTTGTCAGACAAGTCTTTGAAGAATACGTTGGAGGTGACGGAGAATGTCTTTTCCTTCTTGAGGCTGCGGATTGTCACCGCTGTGACGACATGGTGCTCCCTTCCGGAAAGAAGTTTCAGCATACGGACAGCGTCCGCCCTGTCCTTCGGCTTGCCGAGTATCTCATCACCGCAGAGCACCATCGTGTCCGAGGTTACCAGGATCTCGTCTTCCTCAAGTTCTCTGTGGAAACCATGGGACTTGCCGTAGCTCATCAGTCCGGGAACCTCGAAAGGATCGGTGCCCTGCGGACATGATTCCACGAAACTGTTGCCTGTGTCCACGGTGAACTCGACGTCAAGACCTGCGAGCAGTTCCCTTCGTCTGGGAGATGCTGATGCGAGGATCAGCCGTTTTCCATTCAGATCCATCAGAATTTTTTCTTGTAGGCCTGGGCGTCGAATATCCACTTGCCCTGGGCCTTCATTGCCTTTTCAATATATTCCCTGACGCAGGCCCTGCCGCCGGGACGGCTGGAGACAATGTCGGCGGCTTCTTTCGCTTCATCGACAGCGTCAGCGGGCGCGACTCCGATGCCGGCGTTGCGCAGGACTTCTGCGTCCGGAACATCGTCACCGAAATACATCACCTGGTCCATTCTGAGAGAGTGCCTGCTGCAGAAATCCTCGAAGTCCTCCATCTTTATCCTGGATCCGAGATAGATGTCCTCCGGATCGATTCCGTTTGTCTTGAACCTGGCCCTGATGCTCTGGGAACGCCCTCCAGTGATTACTCCTACAGGGAATCCGTTCAGACATGCCATTCTCACGGCGAAGCCGTCCTTTGAGTCGTAGGTCCTGTAAAGCTGGCCTTCGAGGTCTGCCATTATTCCGCCGTCGGTCAACACACCGTCGACATCAAAAGCAAAACCTTTAATGTCCTTTAAATCAGTCATCTTGAATGTGTCAATTAAACTACGACTTTGCTCCTCCCTGGCCGTTGCCGAACTGAGGAAGGTCGCCCAGGTTGAATGTCCCGGCGACGTTCTGCTGCTTAGGTGCCAGATCGATGAGACCGAACTGCGACTCGTATTTGGTGACGTTGTCCATCAGGGCGTTCAGCAGCCTCTTCGCATGCTCGGGAGTCATGATGATGCGGTTGCTGACCACGGCCTTCCCGAAGCCCGGGAGCATCGAGGCGAAGTCCAGGACGAACTCGCTGTGCGAATGAGTGATGACCGCAAGGTTTGAATAAGTGCCCTGAGCAACTTCAGGCTTCAGTTCTATGCCCAATTCTTTCTTCTCTTCCATATTCATAAAGTTGTTTAGGGCAAAAATAGTGAAAAAAGTGCTATATTTGTAATTCTAGCGGTCATGTGACCGCTGTTGATTTGAAGTTTTTTTAGCTATGAGCGACAGAAAAGAGTTATCCGCTAAGTACAGTCCGTCTGAAGTCGAGGACAAATGGTACGCCTGGTGGCTGGAACACAAATGCTTCCATTCAGAACCCGACGGAAGGGAACCTTATACAATCGTAATTCCGCCGCCGAACGTGACCGGAATCCTGCACATGGGTCATGTGCTCAACAACACATTGAACGATGTCCTGATCAGAAAGGCCAGGATGGACGGCAAGAATGCATGCTGGGTCCCGGGAACCGACCATGCCTCGATCGCCACGGAGAGCAAGGTGGTCGCCAAGCTCAAGGGAATGGGAATATCCAAGGAGGACCTTACTCGTGACGAGTTCATGAAATATGCCTGGGAGTGGAAGGAGGAGCATGGAGGCATCATCCTCCAGCAGCTCCGCAAGCTGGGCGCGTCATGCGACTGGGACAGGACGAGGTTCACGATGGAGCCGGCCCTTTCGGACGCTGTCATCGCAACCTTCTGCCATTTCTATAAGAAGGGATTGATCTACAGGGGAGTGCGCATGGTCAACTGGGATCCTGTGGCCCTCACCGCAATCTCTGACGACGAGGTCATCCACAAGGACACTCAGAGCCATTTCTATCATCTGAGATATTACATTTCCGATGGCAACGGCAATCCGACCAAGGATTATCTTGTCATCGCCACCACCCGTCCGGAGACCATCATGGCGGATGCCGCCATCTGCGTCAACCCTAAGGACGAGAGGCATTTCCACCTTCATGGAAAGAAAGTCATCATCCCACTGATCAACAGGGAGATACCTGTAATCGAGGATGAATATGTCGAGATGGACTTCGGTACCGGATGCCTCAAGGTCACCCCGGCCCACGATGCCCACGACTATGAGATAGGTCTCCGTCACAATCTGCCGGTCCTCGACATCATCGACGACCGCGGATGTCTCAACGAGAAGGCGCAGATCCTTGTCGGTGAGGACCGTTTCGCCGCAAGGAAGAAGATCATAGGCCTCCTTGAAGAGGCTGGATGCCTCGAAAAGATCGAGGACTACACCTCTCCTGTGGGATATTCGGAAAGGACTAACGCCGTCATCGAGCCGAAGCTTTCAGCTCAGTGGTTCCTCAAGATGGAAGGCCTTGCCGCCCAGGCGCTTGAAGCTGTAGAGTCCGGCAGGATCATGTTCATCCCGGACTAGTAGTGCAACACGTACAGCCACTGGATGGAGAACGCCCACGACTGGTGCATCTCCCGTCAGCTTTGGTGAGGACAGAGAATCCCTGCCTACTATCTTCCTGACGGTCAGGTCGTTGTCGAGGAGACCCCTGAACTCGCTCTTGCAGCGGCTCAGAAGATCGATCCTGCTCTCACTGCCGCTGACCTGCGACAGGACGACGACGTGCTTGACACCTGGTTCTCATCTTGGCTCTGGCCGATTTCGGTCTTCGATCCTGAGATGCCGGGCCACCCTGAGCATACTCCTAACAAGGACCTTGCATACTACTATCCTACAAATGACCTTGTGACCGGTCCGGACATCATCTTCTTCTGGGTCGCGCGCATGATCATGGCGGGAGGCGAGTTCATGAACGACAAGCCTTTCAGCAATGTCTATTTCACCGGTATCGTAAGGGACAAGCTCGGCCGCAAGATGAGCAAGACTCTCGGCAATTCCCCGGACCCGCTCGACCTTATCGCCAAGTACGGAGCCGACGCTGTCAGAATCGGAATGCTTCT
>JAKSJH010000214.1 GCA_024398315.1 Bacteroidales bacterium | reverse complement strand
GTGCGGTGTATTCCCCTGCCCTGACCGAGTTCACTGTCATGGTCAAGGACGCCTCCTACGTGTTCCTGGCAGGACCGGCTGTGGTCAAGAGTGTCCTCGGCGAGGATGTATCACAGGAGGAGCTCGGTGGAGCAAGCGTGCATGCCACCAAGAGCGGTGTCGCCCATTTCGCCGCGGCTGACGAGAAAGAAGGAATACAGACTATCAAGGACCTTCTCTCCTTCATTCCGCAGAACAACATGGAAGAGGCTCCGAGGGTCGCCACGAACGATCCTGCGGGCAGAGTTGACGACTTCCTCAACGAAATCATACCTGACAACCCGAACCAGGCCTACGACATGTACAAGGTCATCGGCAGCATAGTCGATGACGGAAAGTTCTTCGAGATCCAGAAGGACTTCGCAAAGAACATAATCATCGGTTTCGCACACCTGAACGGGCGTAGTGTGGGCATCGTTGCAAATCAGCCGCGGATGCTCGCCGGAGTCCTCGACATCAACGCATCCCGAAAGGGAGCCAGGTTTGTGAGGTTCTGCGATGCATTCAACATTCCTCTCCTCGCCCTCGTCGACGTTCCGGGCTTCCTCCCGGGCACACAGCAGGAATACGGTGCAGTGATCACCAACGGAGCCAAGCTGCTCTACGCCTTCGGTGAGGCCACAGTCCCGAAGGTCACCGTGGAACTGAGGAAGAGTTACGGAGGCTCCTATATAGTGATGAACAGCAAGCATCTGGGAGCTGACATAGTCTATGCATGGCCGTCCGCACAGATCGCTGTCATGGGAGCTGACGGGGCAGTCAACGTGCTTTACGCCAAGGACCTCAAATCGACAGAGGACCCTGCGGAGAAGGAAAAGATCCGCGCAGAGAAGAAAGCCGAGTACGAGGAGCTCTTCAACAATCCGTACCAGGCTGCACAGAAAGGCTACATCGATGACGTGATCGAGCCACGGAACACCAGGTTCAGGGTCATCAGGGCCTTCGAATCCCTCGCCGGAAAGAAGCAGGAGATGCCTGCAAGGAAACACGACAACCTTCCTCTTTGACGAGATGAAAAGAATCAGCGCAACAGTCATTTCGATCTTCATCCTTCTGCTGGGAAGCCATACTCTCGGCGGGCAGAATCTCTCTGACCTCAGGATCAGCGAGATTCAGGCCGTCAACTGCAACGGGCTGACAGACAGTTACGGTGAAAGGAACGGCTGGATCGAAATATTCAACACATCCTACGGCTCGGTCAGGTTCGCAGGATGTTTCCTGACCGACGACCCATCTGAGCTCCGGAAGTACCATACCCCTTCATCAGACAGCAGAACGGTCCTCGGCCCGCGCCAGAGCGTGGTGTTCCATGCAAGTGGCAAGGAAAGCCGCGGCACGTTCCACACGAACTTCACAATAGGGAACGGAAGCACGGTCTACCTTGTCAGCAACGACGGCAAGACAATCATCGACCAGCTGACCGTACCTCAGGACCTTCCGGCAGACTGGTCAGTGGTGAAGGTTCCTTGCGGAGTGAAGATGATGGATTACAAAGTCACCACCACACAGGACCCGACTCCGGGGACCTACAACGGCGACGTGAACGCCAAGTCGAACAGTGATATTATGAAAGAGAAGGATCCTCACGGATTCGTACTCACCATAATCTCGGTGATGGTAGTGTTCCTTTCGCTGTTCATCCTCTCCAGGATATTCAAATATGTCGGCAAGGCGAGCATGCGGAGCGGAAAGAAGGCTCCGAAGCCTGTCAAGGGCAAGGGAATGTCCCCTGAAGCAGCCGCTGCGGTTGCATTGGCCCTCCAGCAGGAATATGGCGGGGAGGCGGAGGCGGCCATCGCCATGGCGCTCCATTCCTATCTTTCCGAATGTGCTCATGACCGGGAAAGCTACATCCTGACAATCAGGCCGACATCCGGCAGCCAGTGGAACGACAAGACTCAGACTTTCAGAAAAACACCAAGAAGATAATCAACCATTTTGAATATGAAGACTTACAAATTCAAGATCAACGGCAACGAATACAACGTTGACATCAATTCAGTGGAAGGCAACATCGCTGACGTGACAGTCAACGGTTCCTCATACAAGGTAGAGATGGAGAATGCTCCGGCAGCCGCCCCTGCGGCAATTCCTGTGCAGTCAGTTCCGGCGGCACAGCCTGTTGCTGCAGCAGCCCAGGCATCGGCACCGGCACCTAAGCCGGCAGGTTCAGGCAAGGCTGTCACCTCTCCGCTTCCTGGCGTCATCATCGAGGTCTCCGTCAAGGAAGGCCAGGCCGTCAAGGCCGGTCAGAAAGTGGCTGTCATCGAGGCCATGAAGATGGAGAACGAAATCACAGCAGCACAGGACGGTACTGTCACCGAGATTCTTGTCTCGAAGGGCGATTCTGTCCTCGAGGGTGCTGAAATAGTCAAGATTGCCTGAGGATGAGCACAGTCATCGAATCACTGAAGCAGTTCTGGTTCTACACGGGTTTCGCCAATGCTACATGGCAGAACGTCGTGATGATCCTCATCGGCATATTCTTCATCTACATTGCGATAAAGAAGGAATGGGAGCCTCTCCTACTAGTACCGATAGGATTCGGAATGGTCATCGGCAACATCCCGATGTTCCCTGGGCTCAACATCGGAGTCTATGAGGACGGTTCCGTGCTGAACATCCTCTACCAGGGAGTCAAGCAGGGCTGGTACCCGCCTCTGATATTCCTCGGAATCGGTGCGATGACTGATTTCTCCGCCCTGATCTCGCAGCCGAGGCTGCTGCTGATCGGAGCCGCTGCTCAGATGGGAATATTCGGGGCATACCTGCTCGCCCTTATTCTCGGCTTCGATCCGAACCAGGCGGGTGCGATAGGCATAATCGGTGGTGCGGACGGTCCTACGGCCATATTCCTTTCATCCAAGCTCGCTCCTGAACTGATGGGCGCAATCGCCGTCAGCGCATATTCCTACATGGCTCTGGTTCCTGTGATCCAGCGTCCGATAATGCTGGCCATGACGAACAGGAAGGAGCGTCTCATCAGGATGCCGGCCCCGCGTCAGGTAAGCCAGAGGGAGAAGATCATATTCCCGGTCGTGGGTTTCCTTCTGACAGCCTTCATCGTCCCTTCCGGCCTGCCTCTTCTGGGCATGCTCTTCTTCGGCAACCTGCTCAAGGCAAGCGGCGTGACAAGGCGTCCGGCCGAAACGGCAAGGGGC
>JAKSJH010000213.1 GCA_024398315.1 Bacteroidales bacterium | reverse complement strand
AAGGGTGAATGCCCTCCCGTCCTCGCGGTAGTTGGCAGGGGCGATGAAACTGGCGCGTCCCTGCTTTTCGAGCTTCTGTGCGAAGGCTTTCTTCTTCTTGGAGGCAGGGTTGTAGGTGGCAATGGAATGACCTCCGAACATCGTGACTATCTTCATCGACGGGATGTCAGTCTCTCCGTCTCCGAAATAGATCATGTGCTGGTAAGGAATCCTTTTCTTGTCCTCGGCGGTGCTCCCGTTGACCCTCTTGCTGTCGTTGGCGCTGAATATTCCCTTGCTTATCTTGAATATGAACTGCGTCTTTGCGGTGTAGTCCACGGCGATGCCGGGCCACTGGGCCTCTCCTTCCTCGTTGTAGATGAAGGAACAGGCGAATATGTGCTTGAACTCCTTGGCGATAGGGGAACCTTCAATGATCTCCTTCAGTCCGGAGGAATTGATGTAGTGCTCCACCTTGACTCCGTGTTCCTTGCCGTAGCGGTTGACCAGACCGAACCATTCGCGGACTCCCTCGTACAGCTCTATCCCACTGCCGAACTTCTGGAAGTCGCTCTTTTTCAGAGGAATGCCGTTCTTTTTGGCTTCGTCGTACATCATCTTCATGTAGGAGAGGACGTTGCTTGCATCCTGTCCGATGGCAAGTCCGTCGCTCATCCCCCAGAACTCTCCGGGGGTCCTGCCGACGGCCTGGATGAATCCGAACTCCTGCATGTTGCCTGGGGAAAGTGTTCCGTCGAAATCGTAGATGAGGGCTACTATTGGTCTTTTCTTCATGTCGTCAAAGGTCCTTTTTGCGAATATAACAAAAATGCATTTGTTTTGGATGATAACGACCATTGATTTGCACTTTTTGTCCGAAACTTTTATTTTTGTAGGATACAAACCAAATGAACGATTGTTTCTACCATGGTCCATTATCTTTCAAGACTACAGGAGGCCACCAGAAAATTCTGGGACAAGCCTGCCCTGAACACACTGGGAGGTGAATCTTTCACCTACTGCAAGATGTCAACGCTGATCGAGAAGTTCCATATCTTCTTCGACCAGGTGATCGGAAAGGACAGGAACGTCGCCATCTGGGCAAAGAACAGCGCCCGCTGGGGCATGTCCTTCTTTGCTGTCAACACCTACGGTGCCGTTGCCGTGCCGCTTCTGGCCGACTTCACTCCCGACACCGTCATCCGTCTGATAAACCATTCGGAGTGCACTGTCGTGCTCACCAACGCAGATAAATGGAAACATCTCGACCCGGCGTCAATGCCAGAGGTCCGCGTGGCCATCGATGTGGACAATCTCAAGATCCTCTATTGCTCCGTTCCTGAGATCGAGGAGCACTGGAATTCTCTTGATGAGAAGTTCGCTGAGAAATATCCCGACGGGTTCAGCCCGGACGACGTTCACTATCCGTCCGACAACTTCGACGACCTGGCCGTCATCAGCTACACTTCCGGATCCACCGGAGATCCGAAGGGTGTGATGCTGACTTACAGGAACTTCTCCGCCACTGTGGATTTCAGCCAGGCGAAGAGGCCTACTTCAGAGCACAACAAGATGGTCTCGATGCTCCCTATGGCCCACATGTACGGTCTGGTCACCGAATTCATCTATCCGCTCTGCTTCGGCACATCCATCTACTGGATGGCCAAGGCTCCGACCCCGGCCGCACTTCTGAACGCTTTCCAGCAGGTCAAGCCTTACCAGCTCATCACTGTTCCGCTTGTGATGGAGAAGATCTTCAAGCTCAAGATCAAGCCGGTGGTCGACAAGCCGATGATGAAGGTCCTGTGCAGCATACCGCTCGTGAACAGAATCATATTCAATAAGATACGCAATGGCCTCATTGACGCTTTCGGTGGAAACATCACCGAAATAATCCTTGGCGGGGCTCCGGTGAACCCTGAGGTGGAGAAGTGGTTCAAGAGAATCAGGCTCCCATACATGGTGGGCTATGGAATGACCGAGGCCACTCCTCTCATCGCATACGAGAGCGCTGCCAGATTCGTCCCTGGTTCATGCGGAAAGCCTGTTTCCTGCACTACCGTGCGCATCGATTCCACCGATCCCCACACTGTACCGGGAGAAATCCAGGCCAAGGGCGACAACATCTGCATAGGCTACTACAAGAATCCTGAGGCTACAGCCGCAGCGTTCACCGATGACGGCTTCCTCCGCACCGGCGACCTGGGAATCATCGACAAGGACGGCAACATATTCATAAAAGGACGCAGCAAGTGCATGTTCCTCGGCCCTAGCGGTCAGAACATCTATCCTGAGGAGCTTGAGGCCTTCGTCAACTGCGAACCTTTCGTCGTTGAGTCGGTCGTTGTGGACAGGGGCGGCAGGATCGTCGCTCTGGTCTATGTCGACAAGGCCGCTGTTGCCAGGGAGGGGGTCCCTGTCGACCAGATTCCTGAAAGGATCAAGGCCGGGGCCAACAGGCATCTGCCCGGCTACAGCAAGATCGCCGCGGTGGAGGTCGTTGACGAACCGTTCGAGAAGACCCCCAAGATGTCCATCAAGCGCTTTCTCTACAAATAAGTTCCTCTTCTCCGTGCAATGTTTCCCGCTTTCATGGATTTAGTAATATGAATCCTTCACGGAAAAAGAATGTTATGAGGATTGGAACTATGAGTATCATGCGCAAAGCCGTCATCGTCCTGGTGACGACTTTGTCACTTTACCTGCCTCTTCATGCCCAGAAGGCAGGAAAGGGCCATGAACTGCGATTCGGAATCGCCGGCTGGCCCGTGGGAGCCTCCCTTTCAAGCGGCATAGGTCTTATCGATTATGAGGCCGTGCCTTCGGGCTTCAGTTCCCGAGACCGCTACCATGACTATGAAGGGGACCTGAAGTCCTTCGGCACGTTGAGCCTGCAGTACTCCTACAACTTCAACTCCAAGAGGGCCATCGCTTTCGACATGGGCTTCGATCCTATGTTCAGAAACCTCTATGACTCAAGGACCGGAGTCAGGACAGGACATGCCAATGCCTGGGGAATATCCTTCACCCCGGTCTACCGCAGGACCTGGAACTCGGACAACAAGCTGAAGTTCTATCTGGCCGTGTCCATGGGTCTGGGACTGGGCCTGTATCACGGTTCGGAATACTCGGGAGAATACCCGGAATGGACCATGGTGCCGATAATCCAGTTCACGCCTGTGGGAATCACCTACGGAGGCGACAGGCTCTTCGGTTTTGCCGAGTTCTGCGAGGGTACTCTCAACA
>JAKSJH010000212.1 GCA_024398315.1 Bacteroidales bacterium | reverse complement strand
GCGAGCTCGCCGTTCTCGTCAGCGGGTTTCAGTTCAGGACTGATTGGAGTTGCGGCGACGTCGTAGAGGATTTCGCTGACGTTTCTTGTACCTCTTTCCGGCTTGACACCTTCCATCTCTTCGGCAATCCTTGTCACCATGTGGCGGAGCAGTGTCTTCGGAACGGAAGCGTTCACAGCGTACATGGACATGTGGTCGCCATTGAAGGTGCACCATCCGAGAGCGAGTTCGGAAAGGTCACCGGTACCCACCACGATGCTGTTCTCCTGATTGGCGATGTCCATCAGAATCTGAGTCCTTTCCCTTGCCTGTGCGTTCTCGTAGGTGGAGTCCATAACCGAAGGGTCATGCTCTATGTCCTTGAAATGCTGTTCCACAGCAGGGACGACTGAAATCTCCCTTGAACTTGTGCCGAGGGCTTCCATCAGGTCGACGGCGTTGTTCTTTGTCCTTTTTGACGTACCCAGGCCAGGCATGGTGACACCGAGGATGTTGCTGTGAGGCAGTCCCAGACTGTCCATGGCACCGGCGGCGACAAGCAGGGCCATTGTGCTGTCAAGACCTCCGGAGATGCCAAGAGTGAGCTTTTCACATCCGATATGTTTCATCCTTGCAACGAGGCCCTGGACTTGAATATGGAAGGCTTCGTCACAACTCTCGTAATCATTCCATGCATCAGGCAGGAAAGGAGCGTCATCGATCTCCCTGTAAAGAGCCTTGGAAAAGTCAGTCCTTGCCGCATCACCGAGGTCTATCGTCGCGGTCGTGCAGGCATATTCAGGGACACAGCCCTTTCTCTGGCGGACGGCAGTGATCCTTTCCAGGTCGATGTCGGCGAATATTATGGAGCCACCATCTGTGAAGGATGGCTTTTCTTCAACTAGTTCTCCTGTTTCGGCAATGAGGGCGGCACCGCCGTACACATTGTCGGTAGTGGATTCTCCGCAGCCTGACGAGCAGTAGATGTAGGCGCAGGAAAGCCTTTCGGACTGGGCTGCGACAGCCTCCCGGCGCTTCTCCGCCTTGCCCATCGTCTCAACAGATGCGGTCAGGTTCGCGATCACGTCTGCACCTGCGCAGCATAGCGCCATTGAATTCTGGAACGGGGTCATCAGGTCTTCCTGGAGTTCGATTCCTATGGTGGCCCTGCCTGTTGTAAAAAGGAGGGAAGGGGAGACGTTGCACCTCTGCCCGACGAGCCGGGCTTCAGCTCCGAATCCTTCCTTTACATGTTTCTTTCCGTCATCCACATAACGTCCTGACAGCTCTTCCGCTGAGTTGAAGATGCTGGAACTCGAGAACATGCGGCGCATGACCGCACCTTCTCCCGCAGCCGGTGACATCTTCGGCACGATTCCCATCACGGAACCGTTCCTGAGGACAAGGGCGCAGTCACAGATTCTTCCGGCCACCTTGACCGGCGCGCCGATAACGGCAGTGACATATTTGCCTGTGGTGAAGTCTGCGATTCTCTTCACACCCTCCTCGGCCTTCTCAAGGAGCAGGCTCTGACCGAAAAGGTCCTGGCAGGAGAAACCTGTCACACAAAGTTCGGGAAACACCGCCAGGGAGGCGTTCTCCTCCTCGGCTGCTGTGATCAGCCTGCAGATGCTCTCGCAGTTGAAACTTACGTCCGCGACCCTTGTCTCATTGACGCAGGCTGCGACTCTGAATAGACCAAAGTCTTTCATATTCATTGAATATTAAGAAGCTGTTTTGAAATGGTTCACAAAATTTGTTATAGGAGATTTTTGAGGATGAATTTTCTCTTGAAGAAGGAGCATAGCAGTAGCTATGTGACTGATGAAAGAGGAAATTCAGACCAAAAAGATTCATAAATAATAAAGTTAATCATTTCAAAACAGCTTCTAAGCGTTTGCAGGATCGTTGCCGTTGTCTTCGGCTTCTCTTTCACTGCGATGGCGGTTGTTGACGGTGGTGGCTATGCCCCTGTAGAGGAAATATATTCCAATCAGGACAATGCCTATGTCCGCCCAAAGCTTTCCCGCCCCCTCGACGAGGGTGATGATTCCGTAGCTGAGAATGAATGCTGCGAAGACGAAGTAAAGTATTCCAATGTGTCTCATCAGAGTGATTCTATTAGTTTCTTGAATATGCTGCACATCCTGTCAGCGGCTGCATCTGCTGCAACTACGACGTCGTGGCCGTTGTTTTCGAAGTCCTCGGCATAGTCGTCGTGGGCTTCGTTGGTGATCACTGACATTCCGAACACCGGAATGCCCGAATGCCTTGCCACTATCACTTCCGGCACTGTCGACATGCCGGTCGCGTCACCGCCTATGATGCGGATGTATTTGTACTCGGATGGAGTCTCGTAAGTAGGGCCTGTCCCTCCGTAGTAGACGCCCTTGTGGACCTTTATGCCCAGTTCCGCGGCGATCTCCTCGGCCCTGGCTATCATCTTGAGGTCGTACGGTCTGGTCATGTCCGGGAACCTTGGCCCGAAATCGTCCAGGTTCGGACCGATCAGCGGGTTCGGAAGCTGGTTGATGTGGTCCTTGATGATCATCAGGTCTCCGACTTTGTATTCATAATTCACTCCGCCGGCCGCATTTGAGACGAAGAGGTACTTTATGCCGATGACTTTCATGATTCTTATCGGCAGTGTGACCATGTCCATCGGATAGCCTTCGTAGAAGTGGATTCTGCCCTGCATTGCGATGACGCACTTTCCGCCGAGCTCGCCGATGATGAAGTTGCCCTTGTGGCCTATCGCCGTCGACACAGGAAATCCCGGGATGGATTTATAAGGGATGACCAGCGGGTTCATGATGCTGTCAGCGAGCTTTCCAAGTCCGCTTCCGAGAACGATGCCCACTTCCGGCTCGAGTCCTCCGATACGCTGCTTCAGGAAGTCAGCCGCTGCGTAGATTCTTTCTGCTCTTGGGTCCATTTCAATACACTGTTTGTCCGCCGTCCTCACGGCATTTCCATTTGTTATCGGTTTAGTCTTCCGGGCGGGGGGTAGGGTCAAGAAACGTCGGCTTCGCCGACCCCTTCCGTAAGCCAAGGCTTCCTCCCTCCCTCTAGTGCCGAGGGTGGCATTGTTTCTTGACCCTACCCCCCGCCCGGAAGACTCCGGTTTCAGATTCAAAAATAGTAAAAATAGACAAAACAATCAAGGCCGGTCACACATGAGGTGACCAGCCTTGATAATAATAAGGTGTACTGCTTTACTTGGCGTATGAAGCAGGAACGAAATCAGAATTGAGAAGATAGTCAGCGCACATCTTCAAGCTCTCTTTCCAGTCACCGTTCGTGAAGGCCTCAAGCTCGACGACGATACCCTCGACACCAGCTGTCT
>JAKSJH010000211.1 GCA_024398315.1 Bacteroidales bacterium | reverse complement strand
ATAAACGTCCAGTCCCACAACAACACGCACAAGAGCGTGGCAACCAGCGAAGAGAGAAGGTCCTACGCTCCTAACCTCGGCCAGGTGATCTTCGACACCGACCTCGGCAGAAGCCTGACCTGCATCGATCCCGAACACAAAGTATGGGTCGACTCCAGAGGAAAGAAAGTCAAATAAAATCAACCAAACAACTGAACTTGATGAAAGGAATATTCAGGACTGCGGCCATTATTGCCGCAATGACGTCATGCCTGTTCTCACAGGCGCAGGAGCCGGAGCAGACCGGTTCAAGAAGCAGAAAGACTATCAGGATCGCAGCAGCGGATTCGGCTCCGGAAGACAAGTGCGGCGCAGACATCGTCTGCTCCGGCAAGCATGACGAGGTCACCCTCCAGGACGCCCTGCTGTCGCTGGACGGCTATGGCACTCTCGAACTGGCCGTGGGCAGCTACAACATCGACGGATTCTTCATCGGTGAGGATGGAAGCGGCTATGCCCTCAGGACGGACTTCTATTCGAACATCAGGATCGAGGGAGACCTTCCCGACTGGGCCGGCAAGGGTGCGAGGCTGATGATCAGCCAGGAATGCTACGAGTCTCTCGACGACAAGAGGATATATTCAGTGATAGGCGGGACAAAGGGAGAAGGGTACTACCCTACCATGACGCAGAACATCGAGCTGGAGAATCTCTGCATCCATCTCCCTGGCAACCAGAAGAGGATCATCTGCATCGACGGCTACAACCTCGGCAGGATCAGCGCCGACAGATGCGAATGCCGCCAGCCTGACAACAACCGCGACACAGAGATAAAGCTGGGCGTGATGGACTGCGTCGGAATCAGGGGCGTCCAGGGTTCTGGTCCCGGGACCGCCACGGAGTTCAACAACTGCAAGGTAGTCGGCCTCGGCGTAGGTTTCGCCCTGAGCGGCGAGCACCTTGTCCTTGTCAACTCGACTGCAATCGGCAATGTCTACGGCTACACCTTCAACCAGTACGAGAATTCGTTCCCCGGCAGCGCCCAGGTCCACCCGATCACACTCATCGGCTGTCATGACGAGGTCTCGGCCAACTATCCGAAGTTCTTCGACAACCCTCTCGGCCAGTCCGTGGTGATGATCAACTTCGGCATCGAGCATTACCCGAAGAACAGGGCCTTGGGAGGAGACTATGCGACGGAGACGACTCCGGGCCAGTGGCACGGGACGATCACCTACGCGATCCAGAACTTCAACCAGGGAGACGAATGGATCAGGAACTCCCCTACCATCCCGTTCTGGGCTCCGGGCAGCGGCATCGCGTTCGAATCCAGGAACAACACCCACAAGAACGTCGTGACCAGCGAGGAAAGAAGGTCCTACGCCCCGAACCTCGGACAGACGGTGTTCGACACCGACCTCGGGAAGAGCGTGACCTGCATCGACACCTGGAACAAGGTCTGGGTCGACGCCAAGGGAAAGAAAGTGAAATAGGAAGAAAGGCTACTTGTTCTCCTCTTCCAGAGTGTAGGCTGAAGTGCCGTCGAAGCAATGGGTGCAGAGACGGCATTTTTCTATGCCAATGGCCGAGACGATGCTCTCCAGCTTGCTGAACTTGAGCGAGTCAAGGTGCAGGGTGCTGGCGATCTCGTCGACCATCCTGACATATTCAGGAGATCCAGTCCTTGAATATGCTTCCAGATTCTTATCGGGATCACCCTCGAACTTGTTGATGATGCGGCGGGTGATGAGGTCCATCTTGCTCTTGCTGGCCGAGAAGTTGACGAACGGGCAGGCATGGATGAGCGGAGGACAGGCGATCCTCATGTGGACTTCCTTGGCTCCGAGCGCATGAAGAAGCTTGGTGGCATCGGTGAGCTGGGTGCCCCTGACGATGCTGTCGTCGCAGAACAGGACTTTCTTGTCCTTGAGGATTGCGACGTTAGGGATGAGCTTCATCTTCGCGACGAGGTTTCTGGTGGCCTGGTTGACAGGCATGAACGAACGCGGCCAGGTAGGAGTGTACTTGCACAAGGCGTTCCTGTATGGCACCTTGTGACCTTCTGCATAACCGACCGCCATTCCTATTCCGCTGTCCGGAATGCTGCATGCGCAGTCGACCTGCGTGTCGTCCTCTGAGCCCATGATCCTTCCGGTCTCGTTCCTCATGTCCTCGACATTCTTGCCTTCGTAGACACTGGTCGGGAAACCGTAGTAGATCCAGAGGAATGAGCAGACCTGCATGCCGGGATTAGGCTCGCGGAGAACCTCGCACTTGTCAGCCGTTATCTTGACGATCTCCCCTGGGCCGATGAACTTCTCGATGGTGAAACCGAGGTTGGCGAAAGAGGTGGTCTCGCTTGCGACAGCGTAGGCGCCGTCCTTTTTGCCGATCACGAGAGGAGTCCTTCCCCAGGCGTCCCTGGCAGCGATAAGGCAGTCCTCTGTCAGGAGAACCATCGTGCAGGAGCCTTTGACTGTCTTGTAGACATTCTCGATTCCGGAAACAAAATCCTTGCCCTGGATGATCAGTAGCGAAACGAGTTCGGTAGGATTGATCTTTCCGCTGCTGAACTCGCTCAAAGGGAGGTTCTTTTCAAGAAGCGAGCGGGAGATTTCGTCCTGGTTGTTGACCTTGGCGACAGTGACTATAGCAAAGCGTCCCAGATGGGAGTTCATCAGAAGAGGCTGGGCGTCCGTGTCGCTGATGACTCCTATTCCTGCATTGCCCTTGAACTTGTCAAGGTCTGGTTCGAACTTGGTACGGAAATACGAGCTTTCCAGCGAATGGATGCTGCGGAAGAATCCTTCCTCCGTGCTGTAGGTCGCCAGTCCGGCGCGTCTTGTACCTAGATGCGAATGATAGTCTGTACCGTAGAAAAGGTCTGTGATGCAAGGGGTTTCCTTGGCAATGGTTCCGAATATTCCGCCCATCTGTTTACGTTTCGTTGTTTTTGCAGTGCGAAGTTACACTTTTTTCCGATGCAAACACACATCTTTTTGCTAACTTTGCAGAAGTTTTGAAAACCACAGACAATAACAATCACCATTCAGTAATATGACTCTTATCGAAAGCATCATCGCGCGCGCAAAATCCAACAAGCAGCGCATCGTGCTCCCTGAATCACTCGAGGAGCGTACAATCACAGCGGCTGACAAGGCTCTCGCTGACGACATCGCAGACATCATCCTCATCGGAAACAAGGAAGAAATCTTCGCACTCGCCGACAAGCTCGGACTCAAGAACATCGGCAAGGCTACCATCATCGACCCTGCTACCTCTGCAAAAACCGAAGAATATGCTCAGCTCCTCACCAAGCTCCGTGAGAAGAAGGGCATGACTATCGAGAAGG
>JAKSJH010000210.1 GCA_024398315.1 Bacteroidales bacterium | reverse complement strand
AACGTCACCATGATCACCAAAGATACAGAGCGAGTGTGTAGCAACGGTACGTGCTGATACGTGGAATACTGAAGGGAGAAGCTCGCCAGCAATCTTATACATGTTAGGGATCATGAGGAGCAGACCCTGCGATGCTGTGAAAGTTGTTGTCAGAGCACCTGCCTGAAGCGAACCGTGGACGGTGCCGGAAGCACCCGCCTCGCTCTGGAGCTCGGTCACTTTGACTGTCTCTCCCCAAAGGTTCTTCTTGCCCTGGGCAGCCCATTCGTCGATGTTCTCCGCCATCGGTGAAGATGGTGTGATAGGGTAGATCGCAGCATTCTCGCTGAAGAGATAGGCGATGTTGGCAACTGCGGTGTTACCGTCACAGGTAATGAATTTCTTTTCTTTTGCCATTGTATGTGGTAGTTGTTTTGTATTATGCTATTGTGGAAATACCGCTGATCTGAAGCTCTGCCTCCGAGCCTGCTATCCTCTTCACAAGCCCCTGAAGCACCGTTCCGGGACCGACTTCTGTGAATATGGAGGCTCCGTCGTCGATCATGTTCCTGACGGACTGGGTCCATCTGACCGGGGATGTGAGCTGGGCGAGCATGTTTGCCTTGATGGTCTCCGGATCCTGGGTAGGAAGGGCGGTGACGTTCTGGTACACCGGGCAGACCGGTACTTTCACCGGAGTGGCTTCGATGGCCTTTGCGAGTTCGATGCGGGCAGGCTCCATGAGAGGGGAGTGGAACGCTCCACCAACAGGCAGCGGGAGGGCTCTTCTTGCACCTGCCTCCTTGAGCTTGGCGCAGGCGGCCTCGATGGCTTCCTTCTCACCTGAGATGACGACCTGGCCGGGGCTGTTGTAGTTGGCCGGAATCACGATTCCTTCACATGCCGAGCAGACTTCCTCGACCTTCTCGTCAGGAAGACCGATGACGGCTGCCATTCCTCCAGGAACCTTCTCGCAGCATGCCTGCATCTGTGTGGCCCTTATCTGAACGAGCCTGAGGGCGTCTTCGAAACTGATCGCTCCGGCAGCGGCAAGTGCGGAGAACTCTCCGAGAGAGTGTCCTGCGACCATGTCAGGCGCGAAATCCTCGAGGCACTTGGCGAGGACTACGGAATGAAGGAATATGGCCGGCTGGGTGACCTTGGTCTCTTTCAGGTCCTCGGCGGAACCTTCGAACATAATGTCCGTGATTCTGAATTGAAGTACTTCATCAGCTTTTTCAAGCAGTTCCTTCGCTTTCGGCAGAGCCTCGTAGAGATCCTTCGCCATGCCTGGGAACTGCGATCCTTGTCCAGGAAAAACGTATGCTTTCTTCATGTTTCTCTATAAAGATGGTATGAACATTCAAAATTACTACTTTTTTTCCATTTTGAGAAACAATCTTCCGTGTAATGTCGGCAATAATTCTTATTTTTGTAAAGAAAAACGACGCCCCTGTAGTCCAACGGATAGAATATCGGATTCCGGTTCCGAAGATTTGGGTTCGATTCCCAACGGGGGTACAAAGCATCCACCGTATACATCAAGTCCCGGGAGCATTGCCTCGCTTGCGAGGTGTAACAAGCCCCGGGACTTGGTGTATACGGTGGATTGATGATAGCCTGAAACTGGAGCATTGCCTCGCTTGCGAGGTGTAACAAGCCCCGGGGTCAGGTGTATTTGGTGGATTGAGAATCCCTCCCTTCTGACCCTTTGATGCAGAAATTGATTGAATGTCGGTCTAATACGGCATCGTCGGGACGTGCTTCCGGACTAT
Source organism: Bacteroidales bacterium (assembly GCA_024398315.1). Taxonomy (GTDB): domain Bacteria; phylum Bacteroidota; class Bacteroidia; order Bacteroidales; family UBA932; genus Cryptobacteroides. Next base: position 1,618 of record JAKSJH010000210.1, on the reverse strand, counting down.
GGCGCTCAATGCTTTCAGGGACTCTTCGCAGTTGGCGGCGATGACAAGGTCGGAATGCTCCAGCGACGGATGCTCTCCGCTGAGATTGCAGATCAGTCCTCCGGCTTCTGTCAGAATCAGGGAGGCCGCGGCATAGTCCCACGGCATCAGCCTCATCTCGAAATACAGGTCACAGCGCCCTGCGGCGGCGAAACACAGTTCGACGGCCGAAGAACCGAAGCGGCGGAAATCGTTGGACTGCATGTAGACTTCCATGATGATGTCGTTGCACATCCTGGCGAACTCCTTCCTGTAGGTGCTCATGGCCGTGCACATGATGCCTTCCCGGAACGATTTGGAGGAAACTTTCAGCGGTTTTCCGTTGAGGGTGGAACCCATGCCCTTGATTCCGACGTACATCTCGTCGAGGGCAGGGCAGTATACCACTCCGACGACCACATCCTGACCGTGCCTGAGCGCCACGGAAATCGCACTTTCAGGGATTGACCGCGCATAGTTGGCCGTACCGTCGATCGGGTCGATTATCCACGCCCACTCGCATCCCGTCTGGTTCATGTCCTCCTCTTCGCAGAGGAACCCCGCTTCAGGACAGACCTTCGCAAGGTTCTGACACAGAAAATGCTGGACCGCTATGTCTGAGGAAGTCACGATGTTCTCGCAGCCGCCTTTCTCATCGATTTCGAAATCCCTGGCCATCAGGCTTGAGGCCTCCCGCACGACCGCTTCGGTCCTGCGGGCCAATGTTTCCAATTCTTCCATAGATTGGACAAAGTTAGATATTCTTAAAACAATCCGTAGAAAAAAATGTATATTTACCGAAAGAAAGGCCTTCGACGACGGCGGCCTTTATGCCACTTTTTTGCTAAAATATTAATAATCAATAGTCAATGAATATGAAGAAACTTTTTACGGCTTCTCTGGTGCTTCTATTGTCCGCAATGGGGCTTTCCGCTCAGCAGCGCGAACTGATCTGGCCCAAGGGCAAGATGCCGCACCCGCAGGATCATCAGATCGCTGCGATGACCAACGAGGTCGAGGCCAAAGGGTTCAAGCCCAAGAAACACAAGGTCGCTTACCTTGACTGGTACGAGAAACCGACCAATCCTAACGGAGCCTGCATGATCCTGATTTCCGGAGGCGGCTACGGCGCCTGCTGCGATGTGTACTACATCGAACAGTGGAGCAAGGAACTCACCAAGGCCGGTTACCAGTGCGTCAATCTCGTCTACAGGACTCCACGGCCCGTGGACCTTCCGATCTACCAGAGCGCATGGGAGGACGGACAGAGAGGAGTGAGGATGGTCCGCAGCGAGGCGGCGAAGCGTGGCTTCGATCCTGAAAAGATCGGAACCATCTCGATGTCAGCCGGTTCCCATCTGGCAGTTCTGCTCGGTACAAGCTCCCAGACTCCAGCTTACGAGAAGGTGGACGACATCGATGACATCCCTTGCCACATCAACTGGGCCATAGTGGACGCACTGGCATATTCACTGACAGATGATGAGGCTGGTACCGCATCCACCACTCAGGGCTACGGTTCCAGCGTAAGCCTCAGCGCCGTCTTCAAGTTCGACGAGAAGACATGTCCGATGAGTGTCCATCACGGTGGGGCTGACGT
>JAKSJH010000021.1 GCA_024398315.1 Bacteroidales bacterium | reverse complement strand
TCTGCGCATGTCAGTAATCAGTAATATGTTAGAGGACCACAAGGTCGTAGTCCCTTGACCCCAGACCGATCTTCTCAGCCTGTTCGAGACATGCACGCCACTCGCTCTGAGGAGTCGAGTTCTTGAAATGGTCGTGATAATCAGTGAATCCGGCTGAATGGATATTCCTGTAGAGCTGACCGCCAGGAAGAGGCGGCTGGTTCATGCAGGCGTCGACGCAGGCCCAGTCAAGGGCCAGAGGGTCGAACGAGGCGAACATTCCGACGTCAGGCAGGATAGGAACGTCGTTCTCTCCGTGGCAGGCACAGTTCGGGGAGACATCAAGAACGAGCGAGATGTGGAAGCATGGACGACCGTCCACGACGGCTTTGGTATATTCAGCGATTCTCTTGCAGAGAAGTTCATTGGCGTTGTCCTCGGCAAAACTGATGGCATCGAAATTACATGCCCCGAGGCATCTTCCACATCCGACGCAGTTGTCGTAGTTGACGGTCATCTTCTTCGCCTCGGAGTCATATTCAAGACCTCCGTTGGCACATTCCTTCTGGCATTTCCGGCAGCCGCGGCATCTGAGGTTGCTGATCTGAGCCTTGCCATGACTGTGCTGGTCCTTCTTTCCGGCACGGGAGCCGCACCCCATTCCTATGTTCTTGATGCACCCTCCGAAACCGACCTCTTCATGACCCTTGAAATGAGTCAGGCTGATGAATACATCTGCGTCCATGACGGCTCTGCCGATGAAGGCCTCCTTGACAAATTCACCACCTTCCACAGGTACAGCGACATCGTCAGTACCTTTCAGGCCGTCACCGATGATGACAGGACAGCCGACCGTAAGAGGGGTGAAACCGTTCTCCCACGCACAGTAGAGATGGTCGATGGCATTCTTCCTGCTTCCGGGATACATGGTGTTGCAGTCGGTCAGGAAAGGCTTGCCACCAAGTTCCTTGACCACATCCACAACGGCCCTGGCATAGTTGGGACGAAGGAAGCTGAGGTTGCCCAGTTCGCCGAAATGCATCTTGATGGCGACGAACTTGCCATCCATGTCGATGTTGCCGATGCCGGCGGCCCTGATGAGTTTCTGGAGTTTCCGAGCAGTGCCGTCACCGAAAGGAACTGTGTGGAAGTCAGTGAAATTAACTTTAGGTCTGTCCATGATGAATGAATATTTCGAAATGATGGAATGCTAGCAGCCTACGATCCACTTGCTGCCAGGAAGAAGAGAGATGAGCTTGGTGGTCACAATGCAGCAGATGTAGCTGAGAACGGCAATCAGAGGGATGGCAAGCCACACCGGTACAAGAGGGCTGGCGGCGTCTCCTCCGATGACCATCTTTGCGATCGGAGCGAGGAAGAAGAGATGCATGAGATACATGCCGAAAGAGAGCTTGGACACCTCTGTGATGAACTTCGGAGCCTTCCTGCCTGTGATGCATGAGAACATGAGGAAAGCGCCGAATGTGGCCAGAAGCACGTTAGGAGTGCAGAACTCCCATGACCATTCGAGCATCGGAGTCTCGATCGCCTGGCCAGGAACACCCTTGAGCCAGAAGGACCACCCTGTGAAAGCGGCCCCGATGAGGAAACAGACGGCACCGATTTTCAGACGCTTGTTCCTGTCCCAGTCAAGATGGAAACGGATATAGTGCGCAAGGACAAGATAGCCGAGGTAACCCGAACAGTACCAGAGCATTGTGAATCCGTTCCAGAAGCACTCTCCCCACAGTTCAGAAGAAACGAACCTGTGAAGCCATGGCAGGAGAGTCGAGAATGCGAATATCCCCAGGAAGATCCTTTCATCCTTTGCCGAAGCCTTCTCCAGCCATGGAGAGACAACAGGTATGATGAGATAGAGACCTATCAGAGGGTACATGAACCAGAGATGACCGGCCATGGAAGGAAAATTGAACGGCAGCATCTTGAAGTCAGCCCATGACTGCTCCCAGCTCATTCCGCCCCATGCAAGTGGAAGGAAAGTATAGAGAAGCATGAATATGACCATCGGGGGCACGACCCTCAGCAATCTTTTCTTGTAGAACTGACCCATTCCGACCCCGGGTTTGAGCGGGACCAGAAGGAAGGCGGAGACCACCATGAAGAGAGGAACGCATGTGCGGGCCACTCCCCCGTCGTAGAATGCCACCCAGAAACGGTTTGCCTCATTGGCCAGCATCGACACGTTGCCTGCCAGACCGGAGGCGTCGGCGGCATAGAAGTTCTCGCTGGCATGGACAAGCATCACAAGGAAACAGGCGACTACTCTGATGTAGTCGACAAAGACTATTCTTTCGGAGTCCTGCATATTCGGAAATAATTAATTTTCAGATGAATATGATACCGTTGGCCTGCGTCCGGCACACCATTGGGCGGAACGAAGGAGAAGAGTCTTGAAACCAGGACAGTCCATGGCCGGATTGATGGCTGTGGTAGGGCCGGCATGACCGATCATGATGTGCATGATCCTGGCCTTGCCATAGTCGACGGTGAAGACAAGAGGCTCCTCGTGGCCAGAACCTCCGAGCTGAGGGTCGGCGTAAGCGGAATATAGGACCTTCTTTATGTTGCCTGGACCGCGCATGTGGTCGTACAGTTCATCCTGGGCATGGATCCAATGCTTCGGGAACGCCTTGGTGACAGGATGACGGCTACGTCGGTTCATAGTGTACTCGTGCTGAGCACCGTGAGAACCTCCAGGACCAGGTGTCATGTCCCTGTAGAGCTTCCTGCCCTTGAAGTAGACATAGGGGCCGTCATTTTCATTTCGACCTTCCCATCCGCCGAGGGCGATCATCCTGTTGTACTCCTCCCAGTTGCGGAAAGCGTTGTCCGCAGCGTGATAGAATACGATTCCTCCGCCATTGCGGGCATATTCTACAAAATCATCCTGCATCTTCTGATTCCAACTGTCGCCGTTGTAGGCCATGATGACAACATCGTAGGACTTGAAGTCCACGTTGAAGCCGCTCATGTCCTGTCCCTGGCCGGGAGAATAGACGAGGGTCACGTCGAAAAGTCCGGAATCCTTCAGGATCTTCTCAAGTGTGACACTGCTCACAGGCCAGTTGTGGTTGTTCTGACCGGAGATGATAACTGCCTTGACGGGGGCTTCTGGTTTTGATGCCCATGCGGAAGGCAGAAGAGCCAGCAGACAGAGAAATGAGGAAATGATGTACTTTTTCATCGGATGGGAATGCTTCTAAAAGAAATACTTGAATGACGCCAATGTGCTGTTCATCATTGATTTTGGAGCCACAGGACCCTGGAAAAGGTTCTTGCCGAAAGAATAGAATTTAAGTTCAATCGCCATGCTGCCCAGTTCAAGGCCGAAAGTGGCTGTCGTTCCGAAATTGTAGCCTCTCAGCAGCCACGGGCTTGGAAGGCTCTCCTTGAGGTCATGGGACCAGAGACCGCCAAGACCGACATAAGCTCCACCTGCTGACTGACCCTGGTTTGTGTGGACGAAGAGTGATACCGGAACCATGAGCGACTGACGCTTGTAGGTCAGAGGAGACCCGAAAGGCTTATCGCAATTCGGGAAAAAGGCCTTGGCTTCATTGAAGAGACACTCGGCCTGAATTCCCCAGATGCCTTTCTTTCCGAAATTCACCCTTGAGACAAGACCTCCCTCATAACTGAACCTGGTCTTGCTGTCAAGGGCTGCGTCAGGGAAATCGATGTAGGCAGAGCCCAATCCTGCGCTAAGTCCGAAGGTGAATGTGCTTACACTGCTCCTGTGCTTGTCGGCAACTTTACCTGAAGGTTCGACGACAGCGCCCCTGGAGCAGTCCAGAGCAACGATGCCTATATATTCAGTCACCCTGTCAAGTCCGTCGTAATCAATCAGTTCAGGATCATCCTGCGGTTTGTGGTAGGGTGATTTCAGACCGGTGCTTACAGCGAGGGTCGGAATCTGCTTCTTGGCGAAATATTCAGTGTCGGTTGCAGTGAAGACTGATTTCTCGAAGTTGACTGGCTTGATGGGAAGCTGGATGGCGTTGGCCTGGGCCTGGAGAAGTTTCTTGCCGTTCTGGATGGTGGCGACTCCTTCGAGCTTGAGGGCCTCCCCTTTCTCGAGCCAGCCGACCATGTCGATGCTCATCATAAGCTTGATGCTGGACGAACCGATGGTAGTGTCAAGTTTGGCTGCAAGAGCCTTGGAACCGAACAGACCGATTTCCTCAGCATCGAATGCGGCGATGATCACGCTCCTTCTGATCTGGTCGCGATTGTCGCAGAGATAGCGCGCCACTTCGATGAGGGCGGCGGTTCCGGAAGCGTTGTCGTCGGCGCCGTTGTAGACCTGTCCGTTCTTGACTCCCAGATGGTCATAATGTGCTCCCAGGACGATATATTCATTCTTGAGCTGCGGATCGTTCCCTTCGATGAAACCTACCACATTGTTGTACTTTCCTTCCTGGAAAGGCATTTCCCAACCATAGTCGAAATATGGGACAAGGCCTGCCTTTGAATATTCGGAGATGATGTACTTCCTGGCTGCGGCTGCGTCTTCGCTTCCTGCCTTGCGGCCTTTCATGGCATCGCTCGCAAGATAATAGACATGCCCGATGAGGTTCTGCTCCCTGGTCTGGGCAGACAATACACCGCACAGAAGGGCTGTGCAGGCGATGATTGTAATTTTTTTCATTTTCAAATCCAATCAATAATTAAGTTGTTTGAAGTTGAAAGTTAATCATTATTTTTTGAAACAGCGGCCCTTTTCAATATCTTTGTAAAGATTTGTAAAGAAAAAAACAAAAAAAAGCATGTTCAACGAAAGAGATTCAAGACAGATCAAGGAGCGCGGAACTTCTGTGGAGACCGTAGAGGGTCAGGTAGAACGTTTCGCAAAAGGTTTTCCATGGATGGACATCGTGGCCCCTGCCACGCCCGGCAACGGAATCGTCGTTCTTGACGAAGCTCAGGCTGATGCTGCCGAAGCCTACTGCGACAAGGCAGAGTGTGCAGGCAGATGCAAGTTCGTACCTGCATCCGGAGCGGCGTCCAGAATGTTCAAGGACATATTCTCAGGCCTTGACAGATTGAAGGCCGGAGAAGACCCTGGCAGCTGCTCCCCTGTCGGAAAGCTTGCGTCGGGCATAAAGAACTTCGCATTCTGGTCAGATGATCTTTTCGGAGAGCCGAAGGACTGCAAGGAATTCAGGCAGAAGGCTGCGTCCATTCTTCTTGAAGAGCCAGGACTGGGCTACGGATCAAAGCCGAAGGGAGTCCTGAAGTTCCACAGGTATCCGGACGGAGAAGTGCGCACCGCCATCGCCGAGCATCTCGTGGAGGCCCAGAAGTACATGCGCAATGCTGACGGAACCGCCAACCTCATCATCACCATCTCCCCGGAGCACAGGGAGCTCTTCGAGGCCGCCGTCAAGGAGGTCAAGGCTGAATATGAGGCACGCTACGGAATAACCTACAGCATCTCGTTCACCTACCAGGACAAGGCCACCGACACTGTCGCCGTGACCCCGGAGGGAGAGCCTTTCAGAAAGGATGACGGTAGCCTGCTCTTCAGGCCTGCCGGACACGGCGCCCTCATCTACAATCTGAACAAGGTCGAAGACGAGATTGTCTCGATAAAGAACATAGACAACGTCTCCAATGAACGGTTCCTCGAAGTGACGGCCCGCTGGAAAAAGGTCCTGATGGGGAAATGCCTGGAACTCAGGGATCAGATCAAGGAACTTATCGGAAAGATTGACGCTGTCGCTGATGAGCCATATTCAGAAAAGGCTGACGCAGTCTGCAAGGAGGCGGCTGAATTCCTAGACAAAGTGCTATGCGTCACGTTGCAGGCACCTTGCGAGCAAGCCGCAAGGCTCAAGGCCCTGCGTTCCAAGTTGGACAGGCCGGTCAGAGTCTGCGGAATGGTCCGCAACGAAGGCGAGCCTGGCGGAGGTCCTTTCATAGTCAGAGGCCGTGACGGATCCACCAACCTCCAGATTCTAGAAAGCGTCCAGATCAATCCGGACGACCCTTCCGCCAAGGAGATGCTCGCCGGGGCCACCCATTTCAACCCGGTTGACCTAGTCTGCTGCCTGAGGGACCACGAAGGAAAGAAGTTCAACCTTCTGGACCATGTCGACGAAGAGGCCGGATTCATCAGTTCCAAGAGTTTCCAGGGACGCGAGCTCAAGGCTCTCGAGCTTCCGGGCCTTTGGAACGGTTCGATGAGCGACTGGAACACCCTGTTCGTGGAGGTCCCTCTCGAGACCTTCAACCCGGTCAAGGTTGTGCTTGACCTTCTCAGGCCTGCACACCAGTCATAATCAGGACAGACCATGATCAAAGCATTGTTCCTGGACGTCGACGGCACGATAATCTCGATCAAGACAAAGAAGATTCCGCAGAGCGCCGTCGAAGCGGTCCGGAGAATCAGGAAGGCAGGTGTCAAGGTGTTCATCTGCACCAGCCGCGCCTCCCAGTTCCTCTCCAATGTCAAGGGTTTTGAATATGACGGAGTTGTCGCTCTAACCGGAGCCCATTGCATAGACAGCGAAGGCGTGACCATCCAGTCGTCCCCGATGGACTACGGAGACATCGCCGCCGCAATCACGGACGTAGAAAGAAGCGGCAGGCCATTTGTGGTCCTGACCGCGGACAAGGTGTACATCCAGGATCCATACAGCCCTGAAGTGACTGATTTCTTCGCTACAGGAGGACTTACCGTAGACGAGGTCACAGGTGTGGAATCCGGTATTCCGGATTTTCTTTCAACCGACGATCCTGTCGGTCTGGCAAAGGAACTGGGTGTCCTGCAGGTGACCGGATTCTTCCCGTCCGGAACGGAGAATGACAGATTCCTGTCCCTGATGCCTCACAGCCACTCCGAGAGATGGAATGAAAGGTTCGTGGACATCGTCGGAAACGGAATCAGCAAAGGTAACGGAATCGATGTCATGGCCGCCCGTTTCGGTTTCGACATCTCTGAAACTATGGGAGTCGGTGACGGAGCGAATGACATCCCGATGATACGCCATGCAGGCATCGGCGTAGCGATGGGCAATGCGTCAGACATAGTCAAGCAAAGCGCCGTCTTCGTCACCGGTGAAGTGGACGAAGACGGCCTTGCGACAGCTATTGAGAAATACATCCTCTAAAAGCTGTTTGGAAATGGTTGAACCATTTCCAAACAGTTTCTTAATCAAAAGCGAGTCCGCTGTACCTGCGTAGATAGAACTGGTCGACAGTTCCCTTCCCCTTCTTGGTGACGATGAAGCGGACAATCTCCCCTATTTCCTCAGGCTGGATGAGTTCGTCAGGATTGATGTCCGGGCGCATCTGCTTGACCATTTCAGTAGCAACGGCCCCCGGAGCGATCAGATGGACCCTGATGCCGAACGGCTGGACTTCCTTTGCGAAGACCTTGGTGAAACCTGCCAGGGCATGCTTGGATGAAGCATAGACGCTCTGGTTGATGTAGCCCTTGAAACTCACGACGGACGAGATGTTTATCACGATCGGCTTCACGGATTCCTTGAGCCACGGAAGAGCGGCCTTGCAGAGGAAGAACGGAGCCCTAGCATTGACTGCGAATATTCTGTCCCACTGCTCAGGAGTCACCTCGGTGAAGCTTCCGGCCTGCGACAGACCTGCACAGTTGACAAGAACATCAATCCCACCGAGCCATTTCACGGCTTCTCCGACTATTGCTTCAGGAGCTGAAGGGTCTCCCAGGTCGGCAGGGATGCAGACAGTGTTGATTTCCGCCTCTCCGGCTGCGTCCTGAGCCTCATCGGCTACCGATTCAAGTGATTTGACGTCGCGTCCGACCAGAGCCAGGTCATAGCCCAGCGATGCCAGTTCGAGGGCTATTGTCTTTCCGATGCCCCTGGACGCTCCCGTAACGATTGCTTTCATATTCATTTATTATTTGTCCGATGGTATGGAATTCTTGAAGTTGAGATCGACCTGAGGGAACGGAATTTCGATTCCAGCCTTGTTCAGAGCATTGTAAATCAATTCGTTCGCCTTGGCGATATAGGCATTGCGCTGTTCGACGAGGACATACTGCTTGACGCTCAGGTCGACGCTGCTGTCACCCAGGCCTGTGAGGAAGACCTGGATGCCGTAGCTCTCCCGAACCATAGAACTGCCGAACTTGTCGCTCGTGCGCAGATTGTCAAGAGCCTTGACTATCACCTTCCGAGCTTTCTCCACATCAGTTCCGTAGGCGACACCGACCGGAATGACAACACATTCGTAGGAGTCGTTCCTTGTGAGGTTCTTGAAAGACTTGGCGAAGAGTGTGCTGTTCGGGAATGCGATTAGACTGCCGTCAAGACCGACAATCGAAGTGGTCTGATAGCTGATGTTGTCGACAGTACCCCTGATTCCGTCGCACTCGATGGTGTCTCCTACCCTGAGTCTGCCGCTCATGAGCTGGATTCCGTAGAAGAAATTGTTGAGAATGTCCTTCATGGCGAAACCAAGACCTGCTGCCAGACCGGCGGTGACTATCTCAAGTTTCTGCATAGGGATGTTCAACAGAAGGATGACAGTGATGGCATAGGCTCCCCAGACCATTATCCCGATGGCGTTGTTGCCAAGGGTGAGATTGACTTCGTTGTCCCTGACATAGCCGGTCCCGGACACATCGATGGCCTTCTGAATCTTGTAGAAACGGTAGAGGGACTTGAGGGCGAAGCAGATGTACTTGAAGATGAAGAACAGGCCCGCCGCGATCACGATGTTGCGGATCGAGAGGTGGAAATATTCATAATTGAAGAAAGGAGTGCTGAAGATGTTCTTGATCACCTCGGTCAGGTCGAAGACCCTGGAGGCGAGGAAGAGGCAGAGAGGGATCGAGACGACCACCAGCACAGGGATGACCGCCATGTCCAGCAGGTCGTACAGCCAGGTGACAGCGATGAAGCCGCCGTCAGCATTGCCATTGTAGGAAGGGTTCTTGATCCTGTAGGCGCGTATCATCGTGTCCACTTTCCTGGCTTTGTAAATGCCGAGAATGTCCCTTATGGAGAAGATCACCTGAAGCACTGTCAGCTGGAAGATCCACCATATCGAGACCTGGAGTGCAAGCAGGCAGTAGCCGGCGAGGGACATTGCGAACGTCACCGCCGTGGCGGCGAGGGAGATGTAGGCAAGAGTCCTGTCAGGCTTCGGCACAAGGTCGGAATGACGCCTTATGCAGGAAAGCTGCCAGAGTCCGAACAGCAGAAGGACCGGAGGGTAGATAAGGTTGATCAGGCTGTTAGGGATGAATATGATTCTGAAGGAAATCACCAGAAGGCCCATCAGCATCACAGGTGTATAGATTCTGAGAGAACTGTTCACCTGCTCACCGCGGTTGCGGATGAGGATGGATGTCAGGGTGGTGATGAGGAGGAGGGAGAACTCGATAAGAAGTCCGGAGGCTGTTCCGAAGAAATGCGACGAGGTCATGACCTGCTTCAGAACCAGGATGGTCACTACGAACAGGATAACGGAGAGAAGGAGCAGGATTGCAAGCTCACGTTTCTTGAATGCCTCGGAAGTCAGCAGAGGAATCTTTTTCTTGAGAAGGAGCAGAATCAGATGGCTGATCAGAGTGGCCACCGCCATGAAAAGCAGCATCGTGAAGGAGAAGGCAAGTACCTTGGGACCTCTCCACTCACTCTTCACTCCGTTCAGGAAAGAGCTGTCGTACTTGTCGCTGAAATCCGATCGGACAGTCTTGAACGTGAACGGGAGAGAGGACAGGACTTTGAAATAATTGCTCTGCCCGTCAATGAATATCTTCTTCTGGACCAGCTTGTAGCGTTCCTGGGCATAGTCGTAGGCCTCCTTGAGGCGCCTGTTGGCAGTCTCGTAATGCTCGTTGTCCTCGATCAGGTGACCGCGGATGTCAGTGTATCTCGAAAGAATCTTCTCAGAATAGAAAAGACAGCTGTCCCTTGCGTCCTGCGAAAGGCTGTCAAGCACGAAATGCTCGTGGTGCAGATGCTCTTCCTCATCATCGGCATCTACAGCCAGAGGAGCGAAAGGCTTGAATATGTCATTGGTGTCTATCAGGGCAGCAGCGTCAGGAACGGACTGGACCCTCAGCACCAGTTCAAGCGAATCAAGCAGCCTGGGACCTAGACTGTCCGGGATCTCCACAAGTTCGGGAGGAAGCATCTTCAAGGCACCCACAAGGCGCTCGTACCTCTCTATCTCCACATCCAGGAAGGAGATTATGTTGTCGTAAGGCATCCTGGACTGGGTGAAGTTGTGGTACATGTCCGTGACCTGACGCAGTGCATAGGTCAGGTCGAAAGTGAAGTCCTGCTTCTGCGAATATAGCATAAGGGACAGTTCATTGCACTTCTGCGTGAGATGTATGAGCTGTTTGTGCTGCTCCTCATCCTTCATATGGAATCCAGCCTCCCGGCTCTCGATCTCTGAATATGCCCTTCCAAGCTCATACTTCAGCACCTGGAGAGTCTGCGGAAGATTCTTCTCATTGAAAACAGCCCAGGAAGGAGGACAGACAAGAACGGCCGCCAGGACGAGTGAGACCTTGACGACGGACGAACGCAATTTATTCATATTGATATTCATAGACAATCATATTCAATTAACCACGGAAACAACTGACAATGAATCCATTATATGTTTATAGCAATGATAGGTGGAGTCCAGCGCCGGCAGGAGTTCCTTCGCCAGCGGGGCTTCGGGCACATTGTCCATCTTGAGGGGATTGACAGGTGTGCCGTTCTTCCAGACACGGAAGTCAAGATGAGGTCCTGTGGACATTCCGGTCGAGCCGACGTAACCGATGACCTGTCCCTGACGGACTCTGGTCCCGGCCTTTATGCCCTTGCCGTATCTGGAGAGATGAAGGTAGGCGGTCTCGTAGGAACTGTTGTGGCGGATCTTTACGGTGTTGCCGCCGCCGCCAGACCATCCGGCGCTGATGACGGTTCCGTCACCTATGGACATGACCGGAGTCCCGGCAGGGGCTGCGTAGTCTATGGCCGTGTGAGGCCTCACCTTGCCAGTGACAGGATGCTTCCTGTGGTAGGAGAAGCCGGAACTTATCCTTGAGAACTGCAGAGGTGCCTTGAGGAAAGCCTTTCTGAGGTTCTCACCATCCTCCTTCCAGTAGAGCCCGGTGCCGTCGCCAGGATCGAAGCGGATCGCAGGAATCATTGTATCCTCTCTGTGGAATTCGGCATAGAAGACAGTGTCCACGGCAATCACGGTACCTTCGCAGGACTTCTGTTCGTACATGACCTTGAACTCGTCGCCCTCCTGGAGACCGAAGAAATCAACAGACCAGGCATAGATGTCGGACAGGTTGACGATGAGGAGAGGAGAGGCCCCGGCGGCCCTCATGTCGTTCCACAGGCTGGACGTTATCGTCACGTGAGCGAACTTCCTCTCGGAAAGGACCGGCTTGTCGTAGGTCCAGGCCGAGACAGGCTGCTGCGCCTTGAATATGACGCTGGACGCCTTGTTCTTGAGATATTCGACATATTCCAGAGTCTTCACGGCCCCGGCTGACGCGGTCGTGTCGACATCGTAGTAGGCTCTGATGGTGTTCCCGGCCCTGAGCTTCCTTACATCGAAGACACTGTCCAGACGGCCGGCCAGTTCAACAGCATCGGCGGATGTCATTCCAAGACGGGTCATCATACCCTGGAAGGTCTCGCCGCTGCGCACAGCGCCCTCCTCCATCAGCAGGGAGTCCGGCCAGAATCCCATAGGTGGGACCGAGTCTGCAGCCTCCTCGACGGGAAGGTCATCGCTCTTTTTGCCGGAACATCCTGATAACAAGAAACTTGCGGCTATCATGCACGAAACGGCTGTTCCGTATGCGAGTTTTCTTATGTCCATAATATTCAAAATTAATAAAAATGGTCATCATTGCAAAATTTGCTATCTTTGTAACAGGACCAGAAAGCAGAGTCCAGCAAGACCATGTCAGAATTCAAAGACCTTGCCCGCGTGCGCCGAAGCCGCAGACAGTACACAGATGAACCGGTAAGTGACGAAGATCTGAAGACCGTCCTCAGGGCGGCGCTTCTCTCCCCTTCAGCGAAGAGTCTCAGACAGTGGACCTTCACTTTCACAAGAGACAAGGATAAGATCGCATCGCTGTCGAAGGTGCGGGAGCACGGATCGGGTTTCCTGGCAGAAGCTCCCGTCGCAATCGCAGTCAGCGGCCCCGCTGGAATCCAGGACACCTGGATTGAAGACTGCGCGATAGCTGCTGTCTCGATGCAGTACCAGGCCCAGGATCTCGGTCTCGGGACCTGCTGGTGCCAGATCCGTGGAAGGGAAAGCGCTGAAGAAGGGCTCATGGCCGATGCGAAGGTGAAGGAGATTCTTGGCATTGAGGATGACATGTCGGTCCTCTGTGTCCTTGCGCTGGGCCATCCGTGCGACGATCGTGGTCCTAAGGATGAAGATTCACTGAAATGGAGCCAGGTCCGCGATGCAGATTGACCCGATAGCATATTTCCGTTCTCCGTTCGGCACCAAGTTCGGCATTCCACGTCAGGCAGGTCTGGCTGAGGATGTCGAAGGCAGGATAGTGTTCGAGCCTGCCTGCAGGAACAGAGACGCCATCCGGGGACTTGAAGGTTTCGACTACATCTGGCTGATCTGGGAATTTTCAGCCAACGGACGGAAAGACAACAGTTTCCAGGCAACGGTGAGACCACCTCGGCTGGGAGGTAACGAGAGGATCGGAGTGTTTGCCAGCCGCTCTCCTTTCAGGCCCAACAGGCTCGGACTGTCGTCGGTCAGGATCAAGGGTGTGGAGCTCGAGTCCTACGGACCGGACGGCAAGAACGAAGGGCCGGTGATCGTCGTCAGCGGAGCCGACCTGATGGACGGAACGCCGATCTACGACATCAAGCCTTACGTGACCTATGCCGACTCCCATCCGGACGCACGGTCAGGCTTTGTGGACAGCAGGGCATGGGAGAAGCTCGAGGTAGTCTTCACAGAAGGACTCGGCCTGAGCCGTCCGGCTGAGAGAGCCCTGAGGCAGGGTCGTGAGCAGGACCCCAGACCTCAGTTCCAGGATGATCCCGGGAAGGTCTACGGAATGCTCTACAACGGCCGCGACATCCGCTTCATCGTTGAAGGAAAAACACTGACAGTATTAGAAACCAAGAAGCTGTAAAAAGCTGTAAAACGAACTGATATTTTGGAACAGAACAACACCCCCTACGTATCACTGGAGATAGTGCCTCCCCTTACAGGCATCACCAGAGAGCAGCTGATCGGAGAGATCAGACCTTTCATGGAGTTCAATCCGCGTTACATCAACGTGACCTGTCACAGGGATGAGATTGAATATTCAGACAAAGGCGACGGAACATTCGAGCGCAGGCTTGTGCGCAGACGCGTCAGCGAGACGGCCGTCTGCGGAGCAATCCAGTCCGAATTCAAAGTGGATGTCGTCCCCCACGTCATCTGCGGAGGAGCGACTGCCGAGCAGATCGAATTCCAGCTCCAGGATTTCAAGTTCATGGGCATCAACAACATACTCGCCCTGCGCGGAGACTGTCTGACCGGTGAGAAGCGATTCTCCCCCACTCCGGGAGGATATTCCTACGCCAGCGACCTGGTGGCGGCGGTCAGAAGTTTCGAGAAGAAGAACAACTGCCCGGGATTCTTCCGCATCGGAGTCGGAGGCTACCCTGAGAAGCATTTCGAGGCGGCCAACATCGATGACGACATCCAGAACCTGAAGAAGAAAGTCGATGCCGGTGCCGACTACATCATCGCGCAGATGTTCTTCGACAACAAGGTCTTCTACGAATATGTCAGGAAATGCCGCGAGGCTGGCATCACGGTTCCTGTCATCCCCGGCATCAAGCCTCTTTCCACCGAAAGGCAGGTCTCGATGCTCCCTGAAGCCTTCTCGATAGACATCCCGAAAGAGCTGACCGCCGAGATCAAGGTCCACAGCGGCGACAAGGAAGCAATCTACAGCATAGGTCAGGAATGGGCGACGGCCCAGTGCAAGGACCTTCTCGCTCACGGGGTCCCGGCCATCCATTTCTACACCATGGGCAAGAGCGCCAACGTGGTGGGCATCCTCAAAGAATGTTTCTAGACGATGGACGGATTCAGGAAAGCATTGTCGGAGCGGATTCTGGTGCTTGACGGAGGATTCGGCACCATGCTCCAGAGAATGGGGCTCAAGGGCAACAGCGAGATGTTCAATCTCACCCACCCTGATGCGGTCGCTTCCATCCACCGGGCCTACATCGACGCCGGTGCGGACATCATCACGACCAATTCCTTCGGAGCATCGGCCATCTCCCAGAAGAGCTACGGCACAGAAGAATTATCCAGGAATATGGCTCTGGAGGCCTCCAGGACCGCCAGACGGGAAGCCGACAAGGCCGGCCGCAAGGTCTGGGTCGCAGGCAGCATGGGACCGACCGGGAAGTCGCTCTCGCTCGCCGGGGACATGGACAACCTCACCTTCCGTGAATATTCATTCGACCAGATGGCGGACGCCTTCGAGGAGCAGGCTAGAGGACTGATAGAAGGTGGAGTCGACCTGATTCTTCTGGAGACCTGCTTCGACGCCCTCAACACCAAGGCGGCCATCTACGGAATAAGCAGAATAGAAGAGGCGTCGGGAATCCCCCTCATGATCTCCGCATCCCTGAGCGACAGGAGCGGAAGGACGCTGACAGGACAGACAGTTGAAGCGTTCTACAGGTCCGTGCGTCATGCGGACCCGGTCTCGTTCGGACTGAACTGCTCCCTGGGAGCCTCAGACCTGGAACCTCTTGTAGCCGAAGTGGCATCCTGGGCCACCTGCGCTGTCAGCTGCCATCCTAACGCAGGACTGCCGGACGGGATGGGTGAATATTCAGAAAGCCCTTCTGTCACTGCCGCCGCAATCAGGAAAATGGCTGAGAACGGGACTGTGAACATCGTTGGAGGCTGCTGCGGAACCACTCCGGAGCACATCAGAGAGATTGCCGGAGCTGTCCGCGGACTGAGACCGAGAACTATTCCGACAGATGACAGCTGCCTCTATGTCAGCGGTCTGGAAAGCGTCAAGGTGGACAGGACTGAGAATTTCACCAATGTCGGTGAGAGAACCAATGTGGCGGGTTCCAGGAAGTTCGCCAGACTGATAGCGGCCGGAGATTACGAGACCGGTCTGCAGATCGCCTCCAAGCAGATAGAGGACGGAGCTTCGATCATCGACGTCAACATGGACGACGCTATGCTTGACTCAACCGCAGAGATGGAGAAGTTCCTGCGGCACATCAGTTCCGACCCATCGGTGGCGAAGGCGGCTCTGATGATTGATTCGTCCCATTGGGATACACTTCTTGCCGGACTGAAGGCCGCACAGGGAAAATGCATCGTCAACTCGCTTTCACTGAAGGAAGGTGAGGAGGTGTTTCTTCAGAAAGCAAAGGAAATCAAGAGGTTGGGAGCCGCCCTCATCGTGATTGCATTCGATGAGGAAGGCCAGGCCACGACCTGCGACAGAAAGATTGAGATCTGCGCGAGGGCATATTCATTGCTGACCCGGAAGGCCGGGTTCGCCCCTTCGGACATCATTTTCGATGTCAACGTCCTGCCGGTCGGAACCGGTATCGCAGAACATTCCCGCTACGGTGCTGATTTCATCGAGGCCGTGCGCTGGATCAAGCAGAATCTGCCAGGATGCAGGACTTCCGGAGGAATATCCAACCTTTCATTCTCATTCAGAGGCAACAACGCCGTCAGGGAGGCCATGCATTCCGTCTTCCTCTACCACGCCGTCGAGGCCGGCCTGGACATGGGAATCGTCAATCCGGGCATGCTGCGGATCTATGACGAAATCGAGCCGGAGCTTCTGAAAGGTGTCGAGGACGTCATACTGGACAGCGATCCTGAAGCGACGGAAAGGCTCACCGTGATTGCTTCGAAGGCGTTGGAAAGCAGTCTGAAAGAAAAGGAAACTACTGATAGTCAAGAGCTGGACAGATCCGTCACCCCTGTCACGGAAAGACTTGTCAAAGCCCTTGTCAGCGGTGACGGGAGCTGGCTGGAAAACGACGTCAAAGAGGCTTTCGACGAGTTCGGAGAGGCGGTCAAGGTCATCGACGGACCGCTGATGGCCGGAATGGCGAAGGTCGGTGAACTGTTCGGAGAAGGCAGGATGTTCCTTCCACAGGTCGTCAAGTCGGCCAGGACGATGAAGGCCGCGGTCGAGTTCCTGCAGCCGTACATGAAAGAAAGCACCGATGGCAGCCGCAAGGTCAGAAGACCTGTCATCGTCCTCGCTACCGTGAAGGGCGATGTCCACGACATAGGCAAGAACATCACTGGAATAGTGATGAAATGCAACGGCATGGAGGTTCACGACCTCGGAGTCATGGTGCCGAAGGAGGACATCCTGGCAAAGGCGGAGGAGACCGGTGCTGACCTCATCGGAGTGAGCGGGCTGATCACGCCGTCGCTCTACCAGATGGAGGAACTTTGCCGTGAGATGAAGTCGAGGGGGATGGACACTCCCCTTCTTGTCGGCGGTGCAGCCGCATCGGCACTGCACACGGCTGTCAAGCTTGCACCTCTGTACGACCATGTTTTCTACAGTTCAGACGCATCTGCAGCGGCCGTCCTGGCCAGAGAGCTTGTAGTCAACCGCGAAAGGACGGAAAGAGAAGAGCACGATAAACAGAAAAAGATTGCGGAAATACATTCAAATTCCAGCAGGACAATAGTTTCCACATCACAATCGAAAGCATTTGATGAAGACAGTTTCCTGCATGGAGAGCATTTCCGCAACATTGAAGCGAGGTGTCTGTCCGTCGATGAGCTCCTGCCCTTCTTCGACTGGAACACCTTGTTCGCAATCTGGGGTTTGAAGGCCTCTTCGCCTGCCGATGAAAAACGGAAACTCATGGGTGAAGCAAAGGCTGTACTGGACAGAATGGCATCGGACAAATCCTGCACCATAACATTAAGTGCCAGATTCGAACTTTCTCACAGAGAAGGAGATGACATCCTCTACGGTTCGTACAGAATTCCGATGTTCAGACAGGATGGCGGACTTTCCCTTGCCGATTTCCTGCCTTCAGCTGAAGCCGGTTTCGATTCGCAGATGGGCATGTTCGCCTTGAGCGTCAAGGAAAACCCGCACAATGAAGGATGCAGCTGCCCTGCATGCAGGTCGGAATATGGCGGCATGCTTTCCCGCACTATCAGACTGACCCTTGCGGAGGCCGCTTCAGAATGGCTTGGCGCCGAACTCCAGAAACAACTCCCGGAAGGTTCCGGAATGAAGGTCATCAAGCCTGCGGCCGGATATTCAAGCTGCCCTGACCACACCCTCAAGAGGGACATCCTTTCCCTCCTTCCTGGAACAGACAGGCTTGGGATCGAACTGACGGAGAGCTGCGCGATGCTGCCTGACGCCAGCATCTGCGGCTTCATATTCACCCATAAGAATGCAACTTACCCTGAGATCCGCCGGATTTCGAAAGAGGCGGTGGATGAATATGCCATCAGACGCAAGATGACCGAAGAAGAGACATCGCGCTTCCTCGGCCATCTGCTGTAGCACCCGTTGAAAGGCAAACTCAGATAAGTTGAAGGAGATTTCAAAGCAGCTTCTAAGAATACTATTAAAAAGTGGTAACCAATCACCTTTAAGCGACGTTATTATTATTTCCGTCCAACAATAGATATGGTTCAGCTTCTCTCAGCCTACCAGAAACCCTGATATGACTAAGCCGCCTATCTCTGTAAGTTTCGTGGCATCGAGAAACCGCCCTCGCCGGTCAAAACGCCGGGAGGGCTTTGTTATTTCATACGATTACACAGGAGTCGTGCTTGGGCAGTCGGAAATAATCTTTAAATTTGCATGATTTTGCAATCACTTTGTCTTTGACAATCAAAAACATCAGCATAATATGAAAGAAGAAAAACAGACTCTCTACGTGTCTCCCAAGGTGAAGACCGTGGAAATCAAGGCTCAGGCAATCATTTGCCAGAGCGTGTGCGGTATCAACAGCATGTCCATCGATGAGGAGGATGGCGGTGAATTGTTTAACTAATGAAAGACTGCACAATGAAAAAGACAATGATTCTCGCAGCCTTCGCTGCACTCGTTTCACTCGCTTCCTGCCAGAAGGAAGACAACATCATCAACGGGACCGACAACCAGACATCCCCAGTATTCACCGCATCAATTGCCGGTGCGACAAAGACCACCGTTGACGTGACAGACGGCAAGGTAGCATGGGAAGAGTCAGACGAAATCACCGTCACAGACGCTTCATCAGCTTCAGCCGTGTATGAAATCGAGAGCATAGATGGAACCACCGGAAAGGCCACCTTCATCATCAAGGACGGAGAGACAGCACTTGGCTCAGGCCCTTACACTGCCACCTACGGCAGCGAACCGGCAACTGCCCAGACCTACAGCGCCACAGCCGGCAAGCTCTATATGACTGCTCCTGAGACTTCAAGCAAGAGCTTCACCTTCACCGTCCAGTGCGGCCTCATGAAGCTCAACCTCACCAAGACCGATGTGAGTGTTAAGAGCATCGCCGTTACCGGAACTCCTACCGATGGCACCGAGACCACCTACACCCTTACCTGCACCGAGGCCCAGAGCATCGCCTCAGCAAAGGACTTCTGCATTGCTCTTCCTGACGGCAGCTACACCAAGATAGTGATTACGGACGCCTCTGATGCAA
>JAKSJH010000209.1 GCA_024398315.1 Bacteroidales bacterium | reverse complement strand
GTTGCCAACGGACGCAAGGAACCATGGAAGGTCAAGTATTTCGGCATCGGCAACGAAGCATGGGGATGCGGCGGCAGCATGACCCCTGAATATTACTCTGACGTTTTCCGCCGCTACAACACCTATCTACGCAACCAGCCGGGCAACAATCTCATCAGAGTGGGCAGCGGCGCATGCGACTACGACTACAACTGGACAAAGGTGCTCATGGAGAGGATAGGCAACCGGATGCAGGCTCTGTCGGTCCATTTCTACACATCGAACTGGGCCCACCCTGGAACCGCAGCCGATTTCAACGACGGAGACTATTACGACATCCTGTCAAAGACTCTCGATGTCGAGAACGTACTCAGGAAGCATATTGAAATAATGGACAGGTACGACCCTAAGTGCAACGTGAAACTGTATCTCGACGAGTGGGGGACATGGTACAGCGTGGAGCCCGGCACCAATCCGGGACATCTCTACCAGCAGAACACGATGCGCGATGCAATCGTCGCAGCCCTCAACTTCGACATATTCCACAAATACACCAGGCGTCTGAAGATGTGTAACATAGCCCAGGTCGTGAACGTCCTCCAGTCGATGATCCTCACCAACGAGACAGACATGGTCCTCACTCCGACCTACCACATCTTCGAGATGTACAATGTCCATCAGAATGCTGAATATCTTCCTGCAGACGTGACAACCGCTCTGGTCAAGGGCCGTTTCAGGGATGTTCCTGTCCCAGAGGTGGACGCCACTGCATCCAGGAAGGACGGGAAGACCCACTTCGACCTTGTCAACACAAGCCTGACATCCGGAAAGACCGTCCTTGTCCGGTTTGACAATGGAAAGGCTGTCGGAAAAGTCAAGTCAGCCCGCGTCCTCACATCAGCCAGACCTCAGGACTGCAATGACTTCGACCACAAGGACACAGTCTCGCCAAAGCCGTTCAAGGACTACAAGGTCACCAAGGAAGGCATAGAAGTCACCCTGCCACCTTGCAGCATCGTTGCGTTTGAAGCGGAATAAGAATCTGCCCTGAATATCCCTACAGCAGAGTGAGATAGCGGCGGAGGACGATGCCGCGGCGGCCCACCTGGACGATGAACGGCAGGGTGGAAAGGTCAAAGGTGTCCAGGAAAGCGGATGCGAGTTCCGGGGAGACCTCACCGAGGCTGTCCACGTCGATGTCCAGGCAACGTACTCCGAGAGCCTTCGCGGCAAGCTTTTCCTGCTCGCAGTACGGGCAGCCTGAGGTGTGGAAGAGGATGCAGCCGCCTTTGCGGTAGATCTTCTTCCAGTCAGAAGCCATCTTCTTCGGCATACGGACACCGACCAGCCCCTTCGGAAGACGGGAGCCGACAGGTGTACGCGAGAGAAGGTCCTTCATCAGCGAGGCCATTCCCACAACCCTCAGAGAATCGTCTGATGAAGACCAGATGTCAGGACGTCCGAGGACATATTCATTCAGGAAAGGGACCGTGCCTTCCTTGAAGGCCTCCCCTCTCCGGTTCGAGAGATAGTAGAGCAGGTCGCCGCAGAGGTGCTTGAAGTTCAAGGTGTCACCGAGGTCGAGCGTCTTCTGCGCAATGAGTGTGGCGGTTTCAAGGACATCCGAAGGGGCAAGTTCCGGCCCGCATGCCTCGAAGACCCTGTCCATCAAGGCGTTGGATTCATCGCTGCCATATTCATAGTACTCAGCGGAGATGAGAGCGTCGAGAAGTTGCCTGAGGGCGTCGGTGTCCAGTCCCCTGCCCAGGATCGTGCCGTCCCTGTCAACCAGGAACATCTTCGGAGTCTGCATCACTCCGTATTTCGAGGCGAAACCAGATTCGTCGTACGGGTCCCACAGATTGACCACCTTGACCGACGAAGCTGCATAGGAGAAGCGGGTGTCCATCCAGGAGCGCCACTCCTCTTCATTGTCGCCGGTGTAGATGGCGAAGATGGTGACAGGATAGTCCATGTCCTCCATAAGGCTCTTCAGCACAAGTGTTTCCAGCTTGCATCTGGAGCATTGAGTGTCGTAGAAGCAGATGACCGAACGCCTGTCGGAGGCGAGGTTCAATGAATATTCACCTCCGTCCGGGGTCCTCAGTGCCAGGGACGGAGCCTTGCAGCCTATCAGCGTAGCGCGGTTGAGTTCAGTGTAGAGCCTGGCTGAGAACAGGTCGGCCTCATCCACTGCTATCTCTCCGGAGAGCAGCCAGCGGTCAGCCAGATGGACAGCTACGGTCTCGTCCCCCATCAGCTTCGAATCCACATAGTGATAGTATGCCTTCAGAGCGATGTGCCTGCGGAGTTCTTCCGAGCCGGCCGATGCGATCAATGTGTCACATTCCCCTCCCTTGAAAGCCGAGGATTCAGTCTCCATCGTGCGGAAATATTCATCCAGACGCATGTCCAGGGCCTTCAGCGCCGTCGAATCGACCTGGGCCGGAGCCAGCAGAAGAAGACCTTGCAGGAAGACTGCCAGGAATATGGCGGCGAGGCGTTTCATTTCTGGTGTGGGGGAAGGATGACTCCTTCAGGGATGAACATGGAGATGTCCCCCTTGTGGCTGATGACGTCCCTGACCGCAGATGAGGAGATGTGTGAATATTCCTGAGCGGTAGGGATGATGATGGTGTCGACTTCCGGATAGATGTGGCGGTTCGCATCGGCGATCGCCTGCTCGTTGTCGAAATCGGTCATGTTGCGGACTCCCCTGACGATGTGCTTGATGCCCAGCTGCCGACAGAGGTCGCAGGTGAGACCGTCGTAGGAGACCACCTTGACATTCGGCAGGTTCCTGGTCGCCTGACGGATGATGTCCTCACGCTGCTCCATCGAGAAGAATCCGCGCTTGGCCTGGTTGACACCGATGGCCACCACCACCTCGTCGAAGATGGTCAGAGCGCGCGTGAGTATGTTGAGGTGTCCTGCAGTGAACGGGTCGAAGGAGCCCGGGAACAGAGCTGTCTTTTTCATTTCTAATTTGTTATAGCTGCCAGTCCACAGGGGTCTTTCCCTCGGAGGCAAGGATTTCATTGGTCTTGGAGAAATGGCGGCAGCCGAAGAAGGCTCCTCTCGCAAGAGGCGAAGGATGGGCCGCTTCGAGCACCGTGTGGCGGGACTGGTCTATCAGTTCCCTCTTGCTTCTGGCGTAGTTGCCCCAGAGGAGGAAGACCACTCCCTCGCAGTTGTCACTGATGCATTTTATGACAGCATCTGTGAATGTCTGCCAGCCTATTCCGCTGTGCGAGGCCGCCTCGCCGGAACGGACAGTGAGGATGGCGTTGAGAAGGAGAACCCCCTGTCTCGCCCAGCTTTCAAGGTTGGGTCTGCCGCTCATCCTTATCCCGAGGTCCGACTCCATCTCCTTGAATATGTTCTTCAGGGACGGAGGTGCCGGGA
>JAKSJH010000208.1 GCA_024398315.1 Bacteroidales bacterium | reverse complement strand
ACACATCCGTAGAAAACTGCGCCCTGGATGTCGCTCGGACGATAATTCGCAGCCACCGGGAAGAGGACGGCGACATTCTCGCATTCCTCCCCGGCGAAGGAGAGATCAGAAGATGCGCCGAACTGCTGGGAGATTCCCTGGGGGCGACGGCAGTCCGTCCTCTTTACGGAATGCTGTCGTCCGATGAACAGAAGAAGGCATTGGAAACGTCCGACCGTGGAGAGAGGAAAGTCGTGCTCGCAACCCCTATAGCAGAGACATCTCTCACAATAGAAGGAGTCAGGACTGTCATAGACTCCGGATTCTTCAAGAAGATGGTCTATGATCCGAAAAACGGCATCGGTCACCTTGAGACAGTGCGCATCAGCCGGGACATGGCAGCTCAGCGATGCGGAAGGGCCGGCAGGACTGCTTCAGGAATATGCCACAGGCTCTGGACGGAAGCCACAGACCGCAGGATGGAGGAGTGCAGGAGACCTGAGATCCTGGATGCGGACCTTGCGCCGATGGTTCTGGACATAGCATCATGGGGAGGAGGAAGGCCGGAGGACCTTCAATGGATGACCCCGCCTCCTACCGACCGGACAGCAAAAGCCAGGAAACTCCTTCAATCGATGGAAGCAATTGACAGACAAGGTAGTATCACCCCACACGGAAGAATACTTGCTTCACTCCCCTGCCACCCGAGGATAGCGAACATGATGGAAAATGCTTCCACGCCATCGGACAAGGCCCTGGCCGCGGACATCGCCGCCATCCTTGAAGAAAAGGACAGGATGTCCCTCGAAAAGGACGGGGCGGACATCTGTCTCCGCATAGATTCGCTACGCAGGAACCGGAGTTCCCGCCAGTGGGCCGGAACAGCAAGGATTGCAGCGCAGTACCGAAGACTGGCGAAAGTTCCCGAAGACGATTCCCCTGTCTCTGAATATGCCGCCGGCAACCTGATCGCCCAGGCCTTCCCGGAAAGAATCGCCAGAAGCACAGGCTGCGGGCATTTCCTTCTGGCTGACGGGCAGACCGCAAGAGTTGAGACAGGAGACTCCCTGTCCGCCAATGACTACCTTGCCGTCGCGGCGGTCAACTCCAGGACAGGCGGTGAGGGGAAGATACTGCTCGCCTGCGCTGTCGACCCGATGCAGACAGGACTGATCAGAGAAAGAGAAGTTGTCTGTTGGGACAGCCGTGCCGGGAAAGTCCTGGCACAGAAAGAGTTCCGCATCGGAAACATACTGATTGACAGCAAGCCTCTTCCCAACGCCTCACGTGAAGAAATCATCAAAGCCATCTGTGACGCAGCCCCCAAAGAGGGACTGTCAATGTTCGATTTCAACGACGAAGTGCAGAATCTGCTGAGAAGGGTCGCAGCTGCAGCCTCCTGGGATCCATCCCTGAATATTCCGGAACTTTCCCCTGAAATCATCCTTTCAAGGGCTGAGGAATGGCTCCCAGTGTCAGCAGGCAAAGCTTCCAGTGCTGCCGAGCTCAAGAAGATTGACCTCTGCAATGTCATCACCGGCCTTCTCACCTACGACCAGATGAAGGCGGTCGAGCGCCTGGCCCCATCGCACATCGAAGTCCCTACCGGGAGCAGAATCCGTGTCGAGTACCGTCAGGGAGCAGACCTGCCTGTCCTGCGAGTCCGGCTCCAGGAATGCTTCGGACTTACAGAAACACCTAAGGTGAATGGTGGTAAAACGCCTGTACTGATGGAACTTCTGTCTCCTGGATTCAAACCTGTCCAGCTCACGAGCGACTTGAAAAGTTTCTGGAACGACACCTATTTCGAAGTGCGCAAGGAACTGCGGAGGAGATACCCGCAGCACTCCTGGCCTGAGAACCCCCTCGATGCGGAAGCGGCCAGAGGGCCTCTCAAGCGTAAGAAGATCTGACCCTGACAAGAATCTTTGCTAGCGAATTGGATGGACTTGTTTTGCCACGAACCCTGGAACGGCAGATTCTTCAAATTATCTCAAACAGCTTCGCCATAGGGATGCTGTGTCAAATTCAAGATATACGGCTGTTCTTGTTATTTCAAGCTTGGTGAATTCAGTCCTCGACCCGTTCATCCAGCACAATAGTCAGACATAAACATCCTAATAACTCAATGACTTTGATAACGAATTGCTATTTTTGCATAACAGCGTCCTTTATGCGGGATTATCAGTATTGATATGAAAATTCTCAAATTGATTTTAGGTATGCTCATGGGGGCTGCAGTTGGCTTTGGTGTAGTAATGCTGATTGTCTGGCTTGTGGAATCTGGCAAAGAGCCTTCTCCAGAAAAGGTGAAGGAAGCCATGGATTGGGGGAAGATCGCCTTGTCCATCGGTCTGTCCTTCGTCTTTTTATTCCTATCGATAATCGTCCACACCGCTCTCCACGAGGCTGGTCATCTTATTGCCGGGCTCGTGACTGGATATACATTCCTATCATACCGTCTGTTTAGATGGATGATCGTAAGGGAAGGTGGGAAGACGTACTTCAAGAAGTTCAACATTACCGGTACGATGGGACAGTGCATTATGATTCCTCCGACATATTCAGAGGAGGTGCCATACTTCTGGTTCAATGCAGGGGGAGTCATCGTTAACATCATGATTTCGGCCATATCCATCATCGTCCTACGCAACTTTGATTTGGGAATGGTAGGAATGTCTGCATGGATCATGTTGGCATTCGTAGGAATCTTCATGGCTGCGATGAACGGTTTCCCATATGCGTTCAATGGCGTGAACAATGATGGCCGGAACATATTACAACTATATGGGAGTCCTGAGCGCAGGAAGTCATTTGCCATTTCACTCCTGGGTGCTGCCGAACAGAGCAGGGGTACGCGTCTGCGCGACATGCCTTCCGAGTGGTTCAAGAATGAGCCTGTTAAAGATCCTGCAGACTATTTTGCCGTTTCTGACCGCCTGATGTATATGAGTCTACAAGAAGACCTTGGGAATTATGAGGGTGCGCGCCTCATAGCCGAGGAGATAGAGTCTTTCGGCGATTCCATTCCACAACTATTCAGGATGGAACTGGGTGGGGAGCATGTAATGCTTGAGCTCCTAACCACAAAACGTCCGGAAGTCATCAAGACACTTTGGACAAAACAGCTGGAGGCATATACAAAGAATGCCAGCAGATTCTCAGCTTCTAAACTCGTGTTCCTTTATGCCTATGAATTGCTTTTTAAGAACGATGAAGAAACCGCACAGTCCTATAGGAGCCAACTTATGCAAAAAAAGGATTCTTTTGCAAATCCAGGAGAAACAAAAACTGCCTTGGAATTGTGTAATGTCATATATACTAAAAAGTAGATATTGTGTCTTGGTGACACCTGCGCTGTGGTTACAGTCGAACTGGTCAAGGTCACAGCAGCGGGGCAGGCGTGCCTGCTTCATCCTCTTCGCCAGCTCGTTCTGCTGCCGCACAT
>JAKSJH010000207.1 GCA_024398315.1 Bacteroidales bacterium | reverse complement strand
TCTTCCCGTCCCTCACAGCCCTTGTTCCCAAAGGCTACAAGGTGCTCGGACAGCCGGACGAGAGCCTCAAGGGACACATAAGCAGGGAATATGAGATGACGGCGGGCGGTGAAGCCCTTCACGGGGCAAAACTCAAGAACGTCAGCCTGTCAGTCAGCATCGACGGTTCCGAACCGGATTCCGAATTCGGAGACATCGACTTCACGGACGGCGGCATCGAAGGACCGATAGGATTCAAGGTAAGCAGACGATGCGTCAAGGCCTTGATGAACGGAAGCAAAGTAACATTCTCACTGGACCTCAAGCCAGGAGTGCCCGTGGAAGAACTCACCCAAAGGGTCAAGACCCTCTGGAACGACATCTTGAACGACCCGAGGACACGTCAGGCCAAGGACGGAAGAGGCATCAACGGAAAGGAGATGTACCGGATCCTGCTGGGCAAGCTGATGCCATGGGACCTCATCCCGGGATTCCAGGCATGGAACCCCGAGATCCTGAAGACGACGATAAAGAAAGTGGAATCCAGGTACGGAAGATTCAACAGACCGGGCCGAAACGCCCAGAGAAGGTACTACGACGTCAACCTGGAGCTGTTGGCAAAGACTCTGAAGGACTGGAAGTTCGACATCATCGGCTTCGTAGGCTACGAGCGCTGCGTCATCACAGCCGGCGGAGTCTCGACAGACGAAATCACAGCCAAGACCATGGAATCCAAGCTCTGCAAGGGGCTCTATTTCTGCGGAGAAGTGATGGACATGGACTGCGACACCGGTGGCTACAACCTCCAGTGCGCCTTCTCTACCGGACGTCTGGCCGGAGAGTCAGCGGCGAAAAGCCTGTAACGGTCATCTGATCCGAAAAGCCACGATGCAGACGGAAGCGCTGACGGAAACGTAGACAGAAGCGCAGACGGATGCACATCCGGCCATGAGGATTCTATATGACTCCCGATCCGAGCATTTCCCCGTCGGCGGCATGCCAGACGGCGAACTGACCGCTGGAAACGCCCCTCTGCGGCATTGAGAACAGGAAATAAAGGCCGGACGCTCTCTTGACAAGAAGCGCATCCTGAAGGGGCTGGCGATAGCGGACCCTCACTCTGTAACGGCGGATCTCACCGTCTTTCATGGCAAGGTCCTCGCGGATCCAGTGGATGTTCTCACAGGCGACCTTGACACAGCACCTCGACAGTCCCTTGTGCGAATGGCCCTCGCCCACATAGATGACGTTCTTCTCGATGTCAGTGGCAATTATGAATATGGAATCCTTGTGACCGCCGATGCTGAGCCCCTTGCGCTGCCCGATCGTGTAGAACTGCGCTCCTTCATGCCTGCCGACAATCTTACCGAACGGGTTTTCCTTGTAACGGGTCTTCTTGACATGGTGCTTCCCGGAGCGGTAAGTTTCGGTCTCGAACCGGATGGAATCATAGCTCAGAGGCCTTGAGAGTCTCTCCAGATCCTCATCAGAGAGTGCAGCGACCTTGGCCTCGTCATATTCATTGGCCAGAGAAGATGCATCAGAGGACACCTTGCGGTTGTTGAAAGAGGCCCCACCGGAATCCTCGGATGAATATTCAGTTATCATCCTGGCCTCTCCCTGGTCCTTCAGCAGCAAGGAAAGAGTCTGGCGGACGAATGAATATTCAGGATCCTGCTCATAGAAAGCGTCATACACCTCGACGACGTCCCCTTCCTTCGGAGCGAGCTTCTGCTTCAGGAAGGTAGGCAGGTCGACTTTCCCGACGAAGCAAATTCCCTGGGAATCCTTCTTGTCGGCTGATGGAAGGTCGGCGTCGTGAGCTATCTGACGGACTTCCGGCTTGGTCAGATGGCCTATCGGGAAGAGTGCCATCCCGATCTGTTCCTGACTCAGCTGGCAGAGGAAATAGCTCTGGTCCTTGTTAGGGTCCGTTCCCTCGAGGATGCGCCACTGAGGCTGTCCGTCAAGGACGACCTGACGGCCATCCGCATCCAGAAGCGGCTCCTTGCGGCAGTAATGACCGGTCGCCACCATGTCCGCACCAAGCTTGCGCGCAGCTTCAAGGAAAGCGTCGAACTTGATCTCGCGGTTGCAGAGCACATCAGGATTCGGAGTGCGGCCGTTGGAATATTCATTGAACATGTAGTCCACGACCCGCTGGCGGTACTCCTTGGAGAGGTCTATGAAATAGAACGGGATGCCTATCTTGCGGGCAACCATCTCAGCGACGAAGCGGTCCTCCTCCCACTCGCAGTCGCCATGGAGAGTCGAGTCGGCGTCATGCCAGTTCTGCATGAACATGGCGAACACATCGTAGCCCTGCTGCTTCAGGAGCAGCGCGGCGACACTGGAATCAACTCCCCCGGACAATCCCACACAGACTTTCATGGATCACTCGAATATTACTGAAACTGAATATGGAAGGCTCTCACAGGACTGATGGCGCAGATCATCTTTTCCATCCTTTCGCTCGAATGGTCCTGTAGCAGTCCCGGAAGCATTTCTTGCGTTGCCGAAGAAGTCCTCAGAGAAACAGATATCCGTGCCGTCCGGATTCTCAAAAGGCTGGCCGCTCAGAAAGGTCAGACCAAGCATACCGGACTCCACTACCCTGCATTTTCCTCCCAGACCATTGATTTTCAGGATGACCGTTCTGCCGGTGCATGAAGCATCAACCTTGGATCCGAGAATGACGGCGTTGTCTTCGGAGACGAAAGGAACCGGAATCTGCCCGTAGCATCCGAGAGGGTCCGTCCCCTCCTCAGCTACAGCAAAGACATTGTTAAAGAACCTGTTGTCAGAACTGTTTATCGTACTTATTCCTTTAACGTCAGTGGAATGGGCTGTCATGTACGGGACATAGCGGATGTCAGGCTGTGTTCGCAGGGAGCCCAGGAAAAAGTTGTGAATCATCGCACCACCCTCGGACATGTCCCAGAAAGAAAAATCCGAAAGCATGATGTTGTTGTCGAAGACATAAGGGCCATGATTCATCTCGTAATAGACATCCTGCTCATGGTTTCCGTAGAAAACATTCCTGGAAGACCTGGAGCCCTGTCCCATCCAATCCATCCACAGGCCTCTGTTGGAGTTGAAGATCAGATTGTCGTGGATGTAGGTGTCGATGGCTCCATGGAACTTGATGCCAGCCTGCTCGCAGCCGGTGAACTCATCCTTTACGCAGACATTGAATATGACATTGCCGTAGACCTCGCTGAACGCACATCCCATGCTACCGCATATTCCCGCCTGCCCGCAATCAGAGATGACATTGTTGCGGACTATGTGAGAACCGATGTCGTACTTGGTCCATCCATGACGGAGAGCCTTGAATATGCACTCCAGGTAATGGTTGGAACCGTCCTTGCTCGGGTCATGGAACCAGACATTGTTTCCGGTGCCGGCTTCCTTGCCCAGAGTGATGCCGCTCGATTTGCTGTTAAGGATCTCATTGTTCTCGATGATCCAGCCTTTTCCCCAGTGGACAGCGACCATTCCGACCTGCTCCGCAGTAGGAGCCGCCC
>JAKSJH010000206.1 GCA_024398315.1 Bacteroidales bacterium | reverse complement strand
GCGGGGAGGAGCTGCTGGCGGGGGTGGGCGGGCGGGACGGCGGGAGGGCGCTTCGGCGCGTCGCGCTTCCGACCGGGCGAAGGGCACCGGTGAGCCCACGACCGTCGCGATGGGCACTCCGAGAGGCGGCGGCGGCGGTATGCGGAGTCTTGTCGGGAGTGGCCTCGGTGCGGCTGTGGACAATCTCGACCGGGAACATGCGTCCCTTGCTTTCGACCAGCGGAGCCTTCAAGGCGCTGCAGATCTCGTCCGTGTCGATCGTCGCAGACATGATGACGATCTTCAGGTCTGGGCGCAGAACCTTCTGACATTCAAGGGCAAGCGCAAGCGAAAGATCGCTGGCGAGACTTCTTTCATGGAATTCATCGAAGATCAGGACGGAGACTCCGTCCATGGTCGGGTCCGCCACAAGCATCCTGGTCAGGATGCCTTCGGTGAGGACTTCGACCCTTGTCCTGGAGGACACCTTGGTGTCGAAGCGTACCCGGTAGCCGATGGTACCTCCGATGGGTTCGCCGATGATGGAAGCCATCCTCGCGGCTATCTGCTTGGCAGCCAGACGCCTGGGCTCCAGCATCAGGACCTTGCCGGGGCTGTCCGGGACGATGCTGTTCAGGCCATCGAGGATTGTAAGCGGGAGGACGGTGGACTTTCCTGCGCCTGGAGGCGCTGTGACCACGAGGGAGGAATGCTCCCTGAGGGCATCGTTGACTACGCCCGCGACTTCTGTCACGGGTAGGCCGATCGCTCCGACCGCTTCCATGAATGCACCGGAATCAAGCATGTCCGCCTATTCAAAGGAGTTAATTCTCCAGATTCGACGTGAAGATAAGGAATTTTGCTTATTTTTGATGCACAATGACACTGACAACCACTCTATCATGAAGTCCATAACAAGATCAGCCCTCGCCGCTGCAATGATGCTTGCGGCAGGATGCAGCGCTCCCCAGGAGAAAGCAATCACCCTCACACAGGATGAAATCCAGGAAATTGCAGCCAAGGAAGGAAAGTCCGTCCAGGACGTCCTCTTCGACGACGGAAACTATGCAATGTTCATCCACTTCGGACTTTACTCGAAGCTCGAGGGCGAATGGAAGGGCAAGGCTTACTACGGCAACGCGGAATGGATCATGAACGAAAACCAGGCCGGTATCCCGGTCGATGAGTACATGGCCGAGGCAGCCACATTCAATCCATCAGAATTCAATGCGGACGAGATCGTCGGTCTGGCCAAGGACGCTGGAATGAAGTACATCATCATCACCAGCAAGCACCACGAAGGATTCGCCATGTTCAAGTCCGACGCCTGCGACTTCAACATCGCCGACGCCACTCCTTTCGGACGTGACCTCATCGGAGAGCTTGCCGAGTCCTGCCACAGGAACGGCATCGGAATCGGATTCTACTACTCCCAGTTCCAGGACTGGACCGCACCGGGTGGAGGAAGAGGTCCTCAGACCGATGCTGAAGGCCGCCCTGTCTCATTCGAAGAGTACTTCAGGGCCAAGTGTGTCCCTCAGGTCGAGGAGATCACGACCAAGTACGGAGACATCGAGCTGATCTGGTTCGACACACCTGCAGAGATGGGAGCAGGGTACTCCAGGGAGCTTGTGGACATCGTGAAGAAGAATCAGCCGAATGCGCTTGTTTCCAGCCGCGTCGGCAACGGCATGGGCGACTACGAGACCCTCGGCGACATGGAAGTCCCTGCAGTCAACACCCCAGGCAGGTGGGAAGGCATCGACGTCACTCAGGTGGGCTGGGGCTTCTCCAAGGCTGACCACAGGTTCAAGACCCCTGAATATGTGCTCAAGACCCTTGTCTCCACTGTTGCGAGAGGAGGTACGTTCATGATGAATGTCGGCCCTGACAAGACTGGAAAGGTCGTCCCGGAGGCTGCAGATGCACTCCGCAAGGCAGGAGAATGGGTAAAGAGACATCCAAGGGCCATCTACATGGCTGAGCCATCTCCATGGCTGCACTCGCTGGCATGGGGAGATGCTGTCGTCAACTCCGGAAAGGTCTATCTCACGATCTTCGACTGGCCTTCAGACGGCAAGCTTTACGTGCCGGGCGTCAGGAATGCAATCAAGTCCGTCAGGATTGATGGCGGCAGGAAGCTCAAGTTCAGCAAGGAAGGCTCATGGCTCTGCATCGACGTACCTGTCAGGTGCCCTGACGAGATGGCCGGTGTGGTCGAACTCACCCCGGAAGGCGAACTTGACATCGACAGCACGGCTGCAGTCGACCCTGTCCTGGAGACAATCATCCCGATCGAATCCGCAAAGGTCGAAGGCGCAGAGGTCATCCGCGCCGGCTGGATGGAGAACTTCGGAGAATGGAGGACCAAGGCCAACGCCAGGATGTCCGAAGGGACTGTCGCAAGATGGACCGTGGACATCGCCAAGCCAGGCTTCTACGACCTCAACCTTGAATACCGTTCAGCCGACCGTCACGAATGGAGGGCAACCGTGGACGGTACCCAGTCCATCGAGCACAGCTGCGGAAGCTCAAGCATCTACTCCCTCCACCCACTCGGATGGATCCGCATCGACGAGCCAGGCAAGCATGAAATAGAAATCAGGCAGATTACCGGAGCCGACAACGATGTCGAGCTTGGCGGTCTCTGCCTGACTAGGGTTAATATGTAGCAGTCCACTGGTGAGTCTTTGCGGCATTCTCCGAGTAACCCCACAGGGATTTGATGGTCAGGTTTCCCTTGATCCATTTGAAGAAAGTAGACAAATTCTTGTTATTAGCGACATGCCTGATAATAAGCGGGAAATACCGGAACCAACTTATAATATACATTATTGTTTTGAAACCGACAGTTAATGCTATTTCCATCAAAACAGTTGATAGATTCCTTCCAATCCTGTTCTGTCGGATGAATGTTACTCCTGCTCTCAGGAACAAAGTCAGCATCTAGAATCAAGCTGCCGTTCCAATCATTGAATATTCGAATTCGTATAGTGTCTTCTTTCATTTCAACAAATTCATACCAATTTCCACCATCTAGCCCTCCCTTCCAGATAGATGAGACAGGTACATTGGCTGGTCTCTCTGGACCCCGATTATTGCCGGCCTGCTTTAATATGCAAATAATGACTGATACTATTATTACAATAACAGATAATAATAATATTTTTGATTCATTATTCGCTACTTGTTTTACGCTTCGCGTCTTTTTCATTACCTGATCCTATAGTTGTAGTCTGTTTATTTGCCTTGTATTGAACTCTCGCATTACCTTCTTCTTGATATTCTTTGACAATATTCACTGGACTATTTATAATGCTAAGTGCCCTCGATATCACCATTATGAATAGGAATTATCCTAACAATGCCTTTCCCCTCCTCATCATATCTACCATACTCATAGTATTTTGTAACACCTGTTTTGTTATTAATTAATAAAACGCCAGCGTCCGGTGCGCGGGTCGTGTAGCCTTGCGCCAAAGTCGTTGTACGGGATTGCCGGGTTGTAGAACGACTGGGTCTCCTTTCCGGAGA
>JAKSJH010000205.1 GCA_024398315.1 Bacteroidales bacterium | reverse complement strand
AGAAGAGTGGTGTCCGCTGCCATGTCCGTGCCCTGATAGCCCTGGACCATGGCCTGGGCTATTCTGGACCCCAGATAAGGGTCTTCTCCGGCACCCTCTGCGACTCTGCCCCACCTCGGGTCACGGGCTATGTCCACCATCGGAGACCAGGTCCAGCATATTCCGTTTGCCGTTGCCTCCTTGGCGGCGATCTGCGCTCCCCTGCGGACCATGTCGATGTTCCAGCTGCAGGCCTGGGCGAGAGGTATAGGGAAAGTCGTGTTGTAGCCATGTATGACATCCAGACCGAAAAGGACAGGGATTCCGGACGGAGACTCTTCGACAGCAACTTTCTGGAGAGCCGGGTCGCATCCCGGGACGGCTCCGACAAGTCCGTGGCGGGCGGCGTCTTCCAGTCCGTAGTTGCTTGTCAGTACGTACGGATCGCCTGCTGCACCGAGGTTCAGCTGTCCAAGTTTCTCTTCCAGGGACATTCCTTTCATCAGTTTTGTGATGAACTTGTCCATTTCTTTGTCCTCGTTCTGAGCAGCGGCGCTGACTGTCAGAGACATGGCGGTGATGACCGTCAAAGCATGAATGAAAATTTTCATATTCGATCACATAGTTTAATGAAAAATAGGAATTAAATCCCTGAAAAACAAATCTGACGGACCTGGGGGGTCTGGCTCTCCGGTCCGTCAGATATTTCTGATTCCGGAAGTTTTTTCTGTTTCGTGTTCCTATTTTTGTCTGAAGTGCTGTAGATGGTAAATGAATCGGGAATCATGATGAGGATTGTCCTTTTGATTTGTCTGGTCTCTTTCGGTGCCGGGCTGGAACATGGGTCGGAGCAGGGGCGGGACACCCTTTCGGTCCTGTTCTGGAACCTGGAGAACTTCTTTGACTGGAAGGCGGACGCTCCTGACGGAAACTCTTCGGACAAGGAGTTCTCTTCATCCGGACTGAGACATTGGAACCGCAACCGTTTCCAGACCAAGTGCAACGCCATTGCCAAGACTCTGTTCTGGGTGGAGGAGACGGAAGGTAGTCTTCCCGACATTGTAGCAGCAGCGGAGGTGGAAAACTCTTTCGTACTGCGGAAACTGCTCAGTTCCACGGCATTGCGAAAGACGGACTACCGCTATGTCCACTATGATTCGCCGGATCCGAGAGGCATCGATGTCGCTCTTCTTTACAGGCAGTCCCGCCTGGAACTGCTTGGCTCGGAACCAGTAGAGGTCGGAACGGCGACGCAGGAGAAATTCAGGACCAGGGACATTCTGCTGGCAACCTTCAGGGCAATATCTTCGGATGACACCCTGGCTGTTCTTGTCAACCACCATCCATCCAAATACGGCAGTGATTCCCAGTGGAAGAGAGTCGCCGCTCTCGAGCGGCTGCGGAGCGTTGTCGATTCTGTCAGGACGACGGTCACGGAGAGGATCATTGCGACGGGAGACTTCAACGACACTCCGGACAATGAGGCCTTCGACATCCTGACCTCCGGACGGGACGGTCTTGAGAATCTGGCTGTTCCTCTGTTCCGGAAAGGTCTTGGTACTATAAGATATTCAGGAAAATGGGACTTGATTGACCAGTTCCTGGTCTCGCACCAGCTGCTGCCGGACATTCCCGGAAGGGAGATGAAGATTCTGAGGGTGCCCTTTCTTACCGTGAAGGACACCGCTCATTCAGGGGAAAAACCGCTCCGGACATATTCAGGACCGAGATACATCGGGGGAGTGAGCGACCATTGCCCTGTTTTTCTGCAACTCTGTTCCGAAAGAGTCAGGAAGGAAGAATAGAATTCAACACTTTTTTCATATATTTGTGAAGACTGCATAACACAGACATTGAAATGAAAGCAAAGATTCAAGAAAAGTTTCTCACCCTCTTTGGGGCCGAAGGCGAGGTGTTCGCCTCCGCAGGACGTATCAATCTCATTGGAGAACACACCGACTACAACGGTGGCTATGTCTTCCCTGGAGCCATAGACTGCGGCATCATGGCGGAAATCAGACCTAATGGAAGTCCTAAGGTCAGAGCGTTCTCGCTTGATTATGATGAATATGTTGAATTCGGTCTGACCGAAGAGGACAAGCCTCAGCAGCAGTGGGCACGTTACATCTTCGGCGTCTGCCGCGAGACCATCAAGCGCGGCGGAAAGGTGGAAGGATTCGACACTGTGTTCGCAGGAGACGTTCCTCTCGGAGCCGGCCTTTCTTCATCAGCCGCCCTCGAAAGCACGTTCGCCTATGCCCTTAACACGATCTTCGACAACGGAATCGACAAGTTCGAGCTCGCCAAGATCGGACAGTCCACTGAGCACAACTACTGCGGTGTCAAGTGCGGCATCATGGATCAGTTCGCATCCATCTTCGGCAAGGCCGGAAGCCTTATCCGTCTGAATTGCAAGACTCTTGAATACAAATACTTCCCATTCAACCCGAAGGGTTACAAAGTGGTCCTCGTGGACTCCTGCGTGAAGCATGAGCTCGCTTCTTCCGCCTACAACAAGAGGCGTGCTTCCTGTGAGAACGCAGCGGCTGCCATCGCAAAGAACCATCCTGAGGTTGAATGCCTCAGCGATGCCAAGAGAGTCTGGCTCGACGAGGTCCGTGCCGACATTCCTGAAGAGGATTTCCTCCGTGCTGAATATGTCATCGGCGAGGTCCAGAGAGTCCTCGATGTCTGCGACGCCCTTGAAAGAGGCGACTATGAGACAGTCGGAGAGATGATGTACCAGACCCATTTCGGTCTGAGCAAGCTCTACGAGGTCAGCTGCGAGGAACTTGACTTCCTCAACAAGCTCGCCCGCAAGTGCGACGTGACCGGTTCCCGCGTCATGGGCGGCGGTTTCGGAGGTTGCACCATCAACCTCGTCAAGGAAGAGCTTTACGATGAGTTCATCGCCCAGGTGAAGAAGCAGTTCCCTGAGAAGTTCGGTCACGATCCGAAGTTCTACGATGTCGTCATCAGCGACGGAGCAAGAAAGATATAATCTTTTTTTATAATCTTAATACGACAACGGGTCGCACGGGATTGTTCTCCTGCGGCTCTTTTTTTTTCATTATTGATTTCATATATTTGTGGCGTACTGAAGTAAAACCAATTTTTTAATCATGGAAACACAGAAGAAAGTGCCTGCTTTCTGGGGTAAAGAAGACTGGCAGGCAATCTGGATCGGCGGTATCGTCATCCTTTTCGCATGCATTGCCGTGCTCACAAAGGCGTTTGACTTTTCTGCCGTAAAATTTGCAACGTGGACATTGGGTGAAAACCTTTCAGAGGCCGCTGCGGCCAAGGTCACCGGCCTGGGCGCCCAGCTCGGCTCTCTGGCTTTCTGGAGGAAGTTCCTTGTGACATTCGTTGTCCTTGGTGTCCTCTTCACCCTCGGAGTCAAGCTCCAGGGAGAAAGCGTGAAGAAATACATCCCAGCTTTCATCGCACTTTTCGCCATCTCGTTCGTAGTGAGGCTCATAAGTGCTGAGTTCACCCTCAACCGCTATCTTGAGTGGGCTTTCTGGGCACTTCTCGTGGGTCTTCTGATCGCCAACACGGTCGGTGTTCCTGATTGGCTCAAGCCGGCCATCAAGACCGAGTTCTACATCAAGACAGGTCTTG
>JAKSJH010000204.1 GCA_024398315.1 Bacteroidales bacterium | reverse complement strand
CCGCCTGCACCAAGCTTGCGGAGATCCATTTCTCCCTCGGTGAGAAGGATCTGGCCGCTGAATATGCCCGTAAGAGTCTTGTCGGCAACGCCTATGACATGACTTCCCTCCAGCTCCTCTACCAGTGCACCGAGGACCCTGAAGTCCTGAAGCAGATCGAGTCTCTTGACCCGCTCAGCCATTTCCCGGCCGCCGAGAAGGTCCTTGCCGGAAAGATGACAGCCGAAGAGATGGACGAGAGCATATTCGAGGAGATGAAATGGCAGAACTACCTTGAGTTCGCCTCCTGGTACCATTCTATCGGACTTGACAGAAAGGCTCTCGCTATCCTCGACGCCTCGAAGGTCAGGAACGCACTTCTTTCGATCTGGTCAGCATGGCTGAAGGGGGACACCGAGGCTGTGAAGGCTGCTGAGAATGAGTCCATCGAGTTTGTCTTCCCGTTCAGGGCCGAATCGTACGCTCCTCTGAAGTGGGCTGTCGAGAACGGCGGAGGCTGGCGCAGCCGCTATCTCCTGGCGATGCTGTCTGATTTCCTCGGCAACAAGGAGGAGGCGAAGTCTCTCGTCAGCGGAAATGATTCTGACTATGCTCCTTACTATTCCTACCGCTACAGCCTGACCGGTGAGAGATCCGATGTCGAGAAGGCCCGCGAGCTGGATCCGGAGGAGTGGAGATATGTCCGCGACCTTACCTTCAAGTTCCTTCAGGAGAAGGACGCGAAGAAGGCGCTGGAAGTTGTCGCACCTTATTGGAACAAGCACAAGGACAATGTCCATGTCGCCGATCCATATGTCCAGGCTCTGATGGCTGACGGTCAGTGGGCCAAGGCTGACAAGGTGATGGCGGACATGAATGTGCTTCCTTTCGAGGGCCAGAGCGCGACACATGACATGTACCGCAACATCAAGCTGGAACTCGCCCGCAAGGCTCTTGCGAAGAAGCAGTACAAGCAGGCTCTGAAATATGTCGACGAGGCCCGTCTGTGGCCGACCCATCTGGGAGTCGGCAAACCGTACGACTATCTTGTCGACTCCTCAAGGGAGGACGCCCTCGAGGCCGAGATCCGCTCCAAGATGAAGTAGTTAAGTGTTTTTTTGATATACAATCGCTTTTTTAATATGAGATACTTGAACGCCGCATTGGCATCCCTGGCCGTGGCAGTGTGCGCATGCAACACCCCTGCCCCCATCGGGAACATGAAGTGCCAGTACCTTGAGAACCCCATCTGCATAGACAGCGGGACACCCTCTTTCTCATGGAACTATACCGAAGCTGCGGGCACGGACTTCGTTGAAGCTGGAAGTCTGGTGGAGATAGCCCTTTCGGAAGACAGGCTTGGAGTTGAGAATGTCCGGACACTGAGTCCTCTTACCTCCTATGTGTGGCGTGTGACCGCATGGAACGCAGATAGTTCAAAGGTTCTGACATCGCCTGTCGCACATTTCGAGACAGCCATGTTCTCCAATTCCGACTGGAAAGCGGATTGGATTTCGGATGACGTGGACAAGGACTGCGAAAGCGCTCCGATGCTCAGGAAGGAGTTCACGGTGAAGAAAGGCCTTTCAAAGGCCCGCCTCTACATGTCCGCCGCAGCTTATGCCGATGTCACCATCAATGGAGAAAGAGCTTTTGAGGCACGTCTCGAACCTGGCTACACCGCTTACGACAAGCGCAATCTCTACTGTGCGTATGACGTGACGGACCTTGTCGAAGATGGCGTGAATTGTATTGGCGCTGTTCTGGGCAACGGCTTCTACAATGAGATCAAGCCTGTGGCGACATGGGGTTTCGAGAATGCGTCCTGGCGGGGCCGCGCCCGCATGATTGCTGAACTTCATCTGACATATTCAGACGGAAGCAAGGAGGTCGTTGCTACTGATGGAAGCTGGAAGACATTCTCGGACGGTCCTTGGGTCCATAACAACATCTACTCCGGTGACGCCTACGATGCCCGTCTGGAGATTCCCGGCTGGGACAAGCCCGGATTCGATGACAGTGCGTGGAAGGCTTCCTCTGTTGTCGAGGCGCCGTCACCGCTGCTCAGCGCCCAGAAGATGCCTTCGATAGCACCGGTTGAACGAATCTCTCCGGTTGCTGTCAGGAACTGGGGCGACACCCTCTATGTCTTTGATTTCGGCATCAATCTCGCCGGTGTCTGCGAACTCAACGTCAACGGTGAGGAAGGCACCCGCCTGGAGGTGTCACACGCCGAAATCCAACTTGAAGACGGCACTCTGGAGGACTGCAACATCGCATGCTACTTCAATCCGCTTCCGGACTACGGCTTCCAGACCGACATCTACTGGCTCAAGGGTGGAGACAGGAACGAAGTATGGCGTCCAAGCTTCACCTACCATGGATTCCGCTATGCAGAGGTGCGCAGCGACCGTCCGATCAAACTGGATGCCAGCAGCCTCACTGCGATAATGATGCACACCGACTTGGAGTCAGCCGGAACATTCACCTGCTCCAACCCGATGCTTAACACCATCTGGGAGATGGCTCGCAGGACTTATCTGAACAATCTGTATTCCATATTCACAGACTGCCCTCAGAGGGAGAAGAACGGCTGGACCGCTGACAATTTCCTCACCACCGAGCTGGGCATGATGAATTTCGATGCGGCACCGTATTTCATCAACAAATGGGTGTGCGACGTGGTCGACAACATCCGCGAGGACGGCCGTGTGTCCGGTATCATGCCTGACTGGGGCTGGGGCTACTCCGACTGGATCGGACCGGTGTGGGATGCATCAATCTTTGCGATTTCTGAATATGCCTACGATTACACAGGAGAGACTTCGCACATCAAGGCCCTGTGGCCGATGTGGAAGCGCTATCTCGAGTATCTTCAGACACGGGAGGAAGAGGACGGTCTTCCTACCTATGGCATCGGTGACTGGGTCTACCTCAACGTCGCCACTCCGACACAGTTCACCACTCCTTGCTTCTACTACAAGGACTGGTGTGTGATGGCTCGTTTCGCACCGTTGATGGGAGAAGATCCCACACCTTATGCCGCCAAGGCGGAGGAAGTGCGTAATGCTATCAACGCCAAGTGGTTCCATCCTGACACGAATCTCTATGCCGAAGGCTCGCAGGCAGCGCAGGGCATCGCTCTCTATCTTGGCGTCGCTCCTGAAGGAACCGAGCAGGCGATAGCTGACAATCTTGCAAGAAGCATTCAGGCCAATGACGGATTCCTTGAGTTCGGTTCCATGGGAAGCAAGACCGTGCCTCGCATGCTGACCAAGTACGGACATATTCAGACTGCGTTCGACATGGCAGCCAAGGAGGACAGCCCTTGCTGGGGCGGCTGGATCAAGAACGGGCTTACCACCCTTCCTGAGACTTGGGTGCTCAGGGCTGACTGGAGGGACTCTTCCCTTGACCATGCATTCCTTGGTGACATCGCCGCCTGGTATGTCAGCGACCTTGCGGGCATCCGTGCCGGTGCTCCGGGATTCAGTCATGTCATCATCGCCCCTCATTTCCCGGAGGGACTGGATGACGTCTCTGCAAGTTATGAAAGCATCCGCGGACGTATCGAATCTTCGTGGAAACGTTCGGGTGACACAATCACCATCAATGTGTACATCCCGGTAGGAT
>JAKSJH010000203.1 GCA_024398315.1 Bacteroidales bacterium | reverse complement strand
CGTTGCCAAGTTTGGAAACCCCGTAGTATATCGTAGCAGCGAATGTGAGTTTGGCATGGACGAATGCTTTTATTACGGGAAAGACAGGTATAGTGCAATTGAATTGCACAACGATGGCGTCTTCAGTTTCTTCTCAGTTGCAGAGAAGAACATGCCAATTCTGACAAATCTTATTGCCGGGGAAATCCGTGTGGGCGAGAACCTTTCGGCCATGAAGAAGGTCGGGATTCCATATGAGTACCATAAAAAGGGTGAGTATATTATGATGTTATATGACGATCTCCTGCTTATCCGTGTTGATGAGAAGAACGTAATCACAAGGTTTGTCTACATAGTCCCGGATTAGGGATCACAGGTAAAAGCATGTGTTCCTCTGCAATCCAGAATACCGGAAAATCATCAGTACACTTGAACATTGATCTGTGCAGCATATTGCCGGTGAAATGTACCGATGATGGGGACAAGGATGCCATTGGTACATACAATCCTCCGTACACGCAATACGGAAAGGATTGCTTGGACCGATGAATTTCACGTTCTGTTTTACTGTTCGTTACACTGTCCGTCCAGTTTCGGCATTTTTGGTTGAGGTCACCGGACATGAATTCCGCAGCCTTTTGCCCGTAACCTCAAATCGTCACTTACGTTACGGGCGGCTGAACCGACCAGATCGCCGTTCTATGGCGCTCCAGAGCACATCTCTTTCTTAAGGGCGCCCGTAACCTGTCCCGATTCTTGAGGTTACGTGCAAAGTGGATGCGATAATCCTGTGACAATTCCTCTGCTGTTTCGAGACCCTGAATCAAGTTCAGGGTGACGGCACGAGCCAAGGACGCCCCAGCCCGGTCATCCTTCGGCCGGTTGTCAAAGAAAGAGTGGAGACGCTCTCTTTGCGCGTAACCGCCGGAATGGGCGCAGGTTAATGGCGGAAGGAGTGTATGTTCAATCCTTCTGGGTGGTCGCGAAACGGGCCTGGAGCATGCGGACCATCTCTTCCTTACGTTCGGCGAGGAAGGCCTCGGTCCTTTCCGGGCTGAATCCGGCGACGTTCTCAAGGACCGGAAGAGTCAGGAAAGGACCGGCCGAGAGCTCCAGGACGGCGTTGTAGATGTCGTTCATGGTGCATGGAGCCACCCGGCCCTCCGATATTCCTTTTTCAAGACGCTCCGAATGCATCCTTACGCTGTCCTTGCAGACAGTGTCGACTGTCTCCTTGTAGCGCATCAGGAAGTCCGGATGTGTCCTGGATATGTCGCTGATGATGAACGGCAGGCGGCGGTCCTCATTGAATTTGTCGAATATGACTGCGGCGGCCGTGGTGGCTACTTCCGCAACGTTGCCGTCGGCCTGCATGAGGGGCTTGAGACGGTGCAGCAGGTCAGAGACATGATTGTCCAGGATCTTCATGAACAGCTTCTCCTTTGTCCGGAAATAGTAGTTCACCATGGCGTGGGTGACTCCGGCCCTCTTTGCGATGGTCGCGGTGGAGGTGGAGTCGTAACCGCCTGCGAAGAATTCTTCTTCAGCAGCCTTGAGTATTTCTTCCTCTTTTGTCATGTCGCTAAGTTGGCGATTTTTCCCGAAAGTCAGATGCTGTCTTTCCGGACAATATCTTTATCCTTGCCGTGGAAAATCTTGTAGACGACAGGCACGACGATCAGAGTCAGCATGGTGGACAGCGCCATGCCTCCGATGATCACCCAACCTATTCCGTTCCTCAGTTCGGCGCTCGAACCTGATGCAACGGCCACCGGAATCATTCCTATGATGGTCGAAAGGGCGGTCATCAGGATAGGCCTGGTTCTGAGCTTGACAGCTTCGACAAGGGCTGAGTCGATGTCCAGTCCTTCCGCCCGCCGTTCATTGGCGAAGTCGACCAGAAGGATTGCGTTCTTGGCGACGAGGCCGATCAGCATGACGAGTCCGAGCATCGCATAGATGTTGAGCGAAGTGGCTGAGAGAGCGAGGGCGAGGATGGCCCCCAGGATCGAGAACGGAATCGAGAACATCACGACAAGCGGGTCGGACCAGTTGTTGTAGAGAACGACCAGGGAGAGGTACATCATGATGATGGACAGGAGGATTGCGATTCCGAAGACCTGCATCGAATCCATCATCGACTTCATGTCGCCGACAGTCTCAATCGAGACTCCCATCTGCTCCGCCTTTTCACTGACCATCTCCTTGAACGCTCCGGAAGCCTGTCCGGCGGAGGTTCCGACCACGTTGGCTCCGATGGTGACGGACGGGTTCCTGTTGTAGCGCTCGAGACGGTTGGGACCGGTACCTATTCTTACGTCGGCGAACTGGCCGAGAGTGATCCTGCTGCCCTGCTGGTTGACGAAGGTCAGGTTCTCAACGTCGTCAATGCCGCTGCGGTAGAAGCTGTCAGCACGCAGATTGATGTTGTATTCGTGGTCGTCCCGGACGAATTTCATCGATGTGTTTCCCTGGAACGCCATCTGAAGGGTCATGCCGACATTGTCGAGCGTGAGTCCGAGGGCGGACATCTTCTCCCTGTCGACCACGACTTCCACTTCCGGCCTTCCGTTTCCGGTTGAGAGCTGCTGCTGTATGGTGCCGGGGATGCTCTTCATGGCCGCGAGGGCATATTCGCCGAAGAGGGCCACGGAATCGGCCTTCGGTCCTGAGAGGACATATTCAATGTCAGAACTGTTGCCTGACCCGTGGAGGGAGGCGGCATAGATCTGGACTTTTGCATCCACAAGGTAGTCAGTCAGTTCCCTGCGCAGACCCGAGATGTAGAA
The DNA here is from genome assembly GCA_024398315.1 of Bacteroidales bacterium. Taxonomy (GTDB): domain Bacteria; phylum Bacteroidota; class Bacteroidia; order Bacteroidales; family UBA932; genus Cryptobacteroides. The sequence goes on along the minus strand of JAKSJH010000203.1, from coordinate 897 downwards.
GTGGACTGACTTGCTGCGCTCGCCAGGCGGGACCATCTTGCACTTCAGTTCGCTCAGGTACGGGGTTCCCTGGTTGCTTTCGTTGTTGCTGCTGGTCAGACCGACCATCGAGACAACTTCTGTGATTTCAGGTTTGTCGAGGAGCCAGGCTTCAGCGTATGACACCATCCGGGATGATTCCTCGATGGAGATGTCCTTCGACATTTCGAGGAGGATGGTGAATTCGCTCTGGTCCACCTTCGGCATGAATTCGAAACCCACGAAACCCATAGGGAAGAGCGAGCAGACGAGGACAGTGACTGCAATCACCGCTATCCCCACCCAGCGCTTGCGCCCGAGGCATTTCTTCAGGAGACCGGCGACCCAGTCGCTGAAACTTCTGACCCATCCTTCGAATCTGGAGAGGGCCCTGCCCCATATGGTTCCGGTGTCAAGGACATCCATCCTTCCGAACTTGGAGGTCATCAGCGGCACGAGAGTGAGGGCCGACAGGAGACTGAAGAGGATGGAGAATATGATGACGCCGCAGAACTGTCTCATGATGTCGGAGACAAGGCTGTTGGTCAGTGCGATAGGGAGGAACACTATGACCAGGACTATCGTGACGGTGATGACTGTGAAACCGATTTCCGCCATCGCATCCTTGGTCGCCTGGAATGCGTTCTTGCCCATCTCCATGTGACGGCTCACGTTCTCTATGACCACGATGGCGTCATCCACGAGCACGCCTATCACCACCGAGAGTCCCAGCAGGGACATGATGTTGAGGGTGAAGTGGAACAGGTTCATTCCGATGAAAGATCCGATCAGGGACAGCGGCACGACGAGCATCACGATGAGGGCGTTCCTCCAGTTGTGCAGGCAGAGCAGGATGACGCGAGTCACGCGGCGGGGCGC
>JAKSJH010000202.1 GCA_024398315.1 Bacteroidales bacterium | reverse complement strand
AGGACGGATGATCCTGCGGCCTTCGAAATTCAGTTCCTCGTTGCGGTGGGCGCACCAGCCGACTATCCTGGACATGGCGAACAAAGGAGTGTAGAGCTCCTTAGGGATGCCGATGAGGTCATAGACGAAGCCAGAATAGAAGTCCACGTTGGCGCACATGGTCTTGCCTGTGCCCTTGACCTTGTAGATTGTCTCTATCGCGACTTTCTCCAGACGCTCCAGGAACTCATATTCATACATCCTGTCCTTTTCGGCGGCGAGTTCCCGCGCCATCTGTTTCAGGAGGACGGCCCTCGGGTCAGACAGAGTGTAGACTGCATGACCGATTCCGTAGATGAGTCCGGTACCGTCGTAGGCTCTGCCGGCGAGCATTCTCTGGAGGTAGGACGAGATTTCGTTCTCATCCTCCCAGTTCTGGATGTTGTCCCTCAGATGCTGGATCATGTCGGAGACCTTGATGTTGGCCCCTCCGTGCTTCGGACCCTTGAGAGAACCGTTGCCGGCGGCTATGGATGAGTTTGTGTCCGTACCCGTGGATGAAGTGACCCTGACGGTGAAGGTCGAGTTGTTTCCTCCTCCGTGTTCGGCGTGAAGGATCATCATCAGGTCAAGGGTCCTGGCGGCCAGTTCAGTGAACTCGTTGCCCTTGAGCATGTAGAGGAAGTTCTCGGCAAGAGAGTAGTTCTCCTGAGGATGTCTCAGGCTCAACGTCTTGCCGTGACGGTTGTGACGGTACATGTTGAAGGCGTAGGCGATGATCGTCGGGAACTTGGAGATCAGTTCGATGCTCTGGCGCATCAGGTTCTCCCTTGACACGTCGTCAGGCCTGCTGTCGAAGGTGTAAAGTTCCATCACGCTTCTGGCAAGGATATTCATGATGTCGTTGCCTTCCAGCTCGATGATGTGCATCACAGTCTGGTGCTCAAGAGGCATGTTGTCGTAGATGAGCGACTTGAACGACTCAAGTTCCTCTGCGTCAGGAAGTTCCCCCGAAAGAAGCAGATAGGCGACCTTTTCGAAGCCGAACTGTTTCCTTTCAAGCATGTCACGGCAGAGGTCGGCGACCTCGTAGCCCCTGAAGTAGAGTTTTCCTTCGATCGGCGAGAGCGTCCCGTCATCTTTCTTGTCATAGCCGACGACGTTGCCGATGTTGGTGAGACCGACGAGGACTCCTGTTCCGTCTTCATTTCTGAGTCCCCTCTTCACATCATATTTCTTGAAGAGGTCCGTATCTATTTTCGTGCAGGCCTTCATCATGTCGGAAAGCTTGTACACAAGGTAATCTTTTCTGTCCATGTTCTACAATAAGCTAATGATGTGATCCGTGAATTCCCTGGTTCCCAGAGGCTTGCCGTTTTCCATCAGACGGGCGAGATCGGCTGTCGCATATCCTGCCGAGAAGGAGTCCTCCAGAGCGGAGGTGACGAGGGATCCGGCCTCGTCCCAGCCGACATGTTCGAGCATCATGACGCCTGACAGCAGGTTGGAGCAAGGATTGACGATGTTGCGCCCGGCGATGTCAGGCGCTGTCCCGTGGGTCGCCTCGAAGATGGCCAGACCGGTGGAATAGTTGATGTTGGCACCCGGAGATATTCCTATGCCGCCGACCTGGGCGGCAAGCATGTCGGAGACATAGTCGCCGTTGAGATTGAGGGTGGCGATGACGCTGTAGTCCTCAGGTTTGAGAAGGGCGTTCTGGAGGAAGGCGTCGCAGATGCAGTCCTTCACCACCAGTCTCCCGCTCCTAAGTTCCTCGCCGAACTCCCTTTCAGCCAGTTCGTAGCCCCATTTCTTGAAGCCGCCTTCCGTGAACTTCATGATGTTGCCCTTGTGGACCAGGGTGACTGAAGGTCTTCCGTGGTCAAGGGCGTACCTGATGGCCGAACGGATGAGTCTCTCGCTCCCCTCCTTGGAGACAGGCTTGACACCGAAGGCGGAAGTCTCAGGGAAGCGTACCTTCGTCACGCCCATCCCGTCGTGGATGAAATCGTAGAATTTCCTGGCTTCAGGAGTGCCGGCCTCCCATTCGATTCCGGCATAGATGTCCTCGGTGTTCTCCCGGAAGACAACCATGTCGACATTCTCAGGATGCTTCACCGGAGACTCGACGCCCTTGAACCAGCGTACCGGCCTGAGGCAGACATAAAGGTCCAGGGTCTGGCGCAGGTAGACGTTGAGGGAGCGTATTCCTCCTCCGACAGGAGTCATGAGCGGTCCCTTGATGCCCACTCCGCAGGTCCGGAACGCCTCGACCGTCTCATCGGGCATGTACGTTCCATATCTCTCGAAGGCGGACCCTCCTGCAGGGACCTCCGTCCAGTCAATCTTCCTGTTGCCTGAATATGCATCCAGGACAGCTGCATCAATGATTCTGCGCATTGATTCAGTCACCTCAGGGCCAACTCCGTCGCCCTTGATGAAGGGAATTCTGATCTTGTCCATTGTAAGTTCGTTTCAGGAAGTCTGATGCTTCCTACAGGCTGTTGAGTGCAGAGCCGGCGCGCAGCCAGGCTATCTGCTGGGGATTGTATGTATGATTCGCGAATATTCTCTCCGTTGTTCCGTCCGCATGGTTCAGCACCACCTCGACCGTCGATCCCGGAGCGATGCCGGAACAGAGGACGTCGAGGGTGTCGTCCTGAAGGACTTTGTCGTAGTCGGCCGGATCGGCGAAAGTGAGGGCGAGGACACCCTGCTTCTTCAGATTGGTTTCATGGATTCTCGCAAAGCTCTTCGCAAGGATGGCCTTGACACCGAGATACCTCGGTTCCATCGCCGCATGCTCCCTGCTGGACCCTTCGCCGTAATTGTCCTCCGCCACCACGATGCTGCGTCCCAGTGCACGCGCACGAGGAGCGACCGGGCCGGACTGGCCTGTGAAGGCGTCGACCGCGCCAAGGAGAAGGTTCTCCGAGATGTTCTGGAGATGTCCCCTGTACCTGAGCCACTTGCCGGCCATGGAGATGTGGTCCGTGGTGCATTTGCCTTTCGTCTTGATAAGAAGCGGGAGGTTCAGGAAATCCTTGCCGTCCCATGGCGCGAACGGCTTTAGGACCTGGAGACGCTCGCTGGCAGGGTCGATCACCGGCGCCGGACTTCCAGGCACAGGCTCGACGAATCCGTTTTCACATGGAGCGAAGCCGCTTTCCGGCAGTGCCGGGGCCGACGGGGCCGACAGTCCTTCCGGAATCCTGAAGGTGCCGCTGAACGCAAATGCGACCGCCAGTTCAGGAGATGTGATGAAAGCGTGAGTGTTCGGATTGCCGTCCGCCCTCTTCGCGAAATTCCTGTTGAATGAGGTCACTATCGTGTTCCTGCGCAGAGGATCGTCCGTCTTCCTTTTCCACTGGCCGATGCACGGGCCGCATGCGTTGGTCATCACAGTGGCACCGGCGCGGACCAGAGCGTCAAGGATCCCGTCCCGCTCAGCAGTGGCGCGGATTCTTTCCGATCCTGGATTGACTATGAGTTTCGCCACCGGCTTCATTCCAGCATCCATGGCCTCGCGGGCCACGGCCGCAGCCCGCGCCAGATCCTGATAGGAAGAATTGGTGCAGGAACCGATAAGACAGACTTCTATCTTCTCCGGATAGTCCATCTCCTTCGCCCTCGCCGGCATTGAGCTCAGCGGACAGGCAGCGTCAGGAGTGAACGGTCCGTTGACGTATGGTTCAAGGGATGACAGGTCGAT
>JAKSJH010000201.1 GCA_024398315.1 Bacteroidales bacterium | reverse complement strand
GTTCTGCTCCTCCGGCCAACGAAATCCAGCCCCTCAGGAGCCAGGGAGGCCGTTCTGCTCCTCCGGCCATCTAATATCATCCTTTCAGATGACAGGCTTTAGGTTGATACCGCTTCCTTTGTTTGTGGAATACCCGTTCCTGGAGCGTTGAACGGCTCCGGTGCTACCGGAATGTTCTGTTAACCTGAAACCTGGAGCGTTGAATGGCTCCGGTGCTCCCTAATACATCACCAGAAACAGGTTTCCAAACTATTATCAGTTTCCAGTGAAGGTCAATGTCACCTGTCCCGGAATGTCGGGTGGTATTGTAGAATACAAAGGAGAATATTGAAAAACATAAATTCCTTATTGTTTTTCGTAATTATTTCATATATTTACAACAGGAATGTGAATCATAACCTTTCCGCGACCATTCTATGACAATCAACAGCCTGTTCAACGAGACCGACCTGTATATTTTCTGCAGGCAGAACAATTTTGCTTTCAATGAGTTCCATCTTAGCGCAGATGGGACTGTGCTCGCCGTGGACAAAGAGTCCGGGAAACTGTTCGTCGGCAGGGAGCTGACCAGGAACAAAGTGCATGACCTGTCTTCCATCCTGTCAGCTGATCTGGAGGACGGCGGAACTGTCGTAGTTTCTTTCAAGGACTTGTCCGCAGTGCGCTTCGTTCCGGACAAGGAAGATGCGGCCGGAATCGTTTCTGAATTGAAGGAGGCCGTCCGTGGAACTGTGATGGATGCGGATGGAGAGGAGAAAGAAGCTGGAGTGGAGACGGCTGATGGTGGAGAGGTGAATGAATATGATGAGGAGAAGGAAAATGGTGAATGTGGTGAAGATGTCGTTGACGGAGATTATCAGGTGGATCTTGCTGAAACATATTCAAGGCTTATCAACACTGGGAGAAGCCAGGCTATTGGTTATCTTGTCTCAGAAACAGGGATGAGTGTCGAGGATGCCTGCAGATATGTGGATGAACTTGACACACGGGAGACTGACGCGGATGAGGCTGGTGATGAGGCAGAAGATGGCGGGGCATCATATTATCAGGTGCCGGATTATAATAATGACGGAACCATGACCAGGGAGGGGGTCTTGAGAGTGGTGAAGAGTCTCAGGCATGGGGACGGAATACATCTTGAGTACGAGCCTCTGCTGGGGCGGGTCCGCGTCTTTGACACGAATTTCGTCCGTCTCAGGGTGGATATGAACATGAGCAGGTATTTTTCGATGAGTGCCTCAGGGGATGACTACGAGTCACTGAAGGAGGACATAGCCGCCGATCTGTTTGAATATATTGAAATAGTATTCCTGCATCCGCGCAACCTGTCCGAAACCAGCTGTCATCTGAAACGGGTTACCATGCTTGCCAGAACAATAGCATAATGCAGCATAAGGTCAGTCAAGGCATATCCCCCCACTGGGACGCTGCCACCCTCGGCACGCTGAGAGGGAGGGAGAAAGCCGCAGGCTTTCGGAAGGGGTCGGCGGAGCCGACGTCCCAGTGGGGGGACATGCCTTGGCTGACCCCCGGAGGTACGTTATCAGCGTATTACAGCTGAAGGAAATACTAGTCCTTCCAGACTTTGAGGTACTGCTGGAGGGCCCACATTTCGGCGCGGTACTTGGCGGCCTGGGCGAATTCCAGTTCGGCGGCGGATTTCGTCATCCGCCTCTTGTCCTCCTCAATCATCTTCTCGATCTGCTTTCTGTCCATAGCCCTGATGACAGGGTCCTGAAGGACGGCGGCAAGGTCTGCCTTGACATAGCCGTCGACATAGGCGGTGTTGCCTTCACGCTTGGAGTCGTGACCCAGTCCGACTGACACGGTTCCGCGTCCGAGGTCGCTCGGATTTGGTATGTAGGTCGGGTCCGAGACGGAATCCGCCGCACTGACGCGGCCGCTCGGACCGTTCTTGATGCGAGGGTTGACAGGCTTCCCGGAGTCGCCGTAGAGCTCGCTCACGAGAATGTTGCTCTTGACCTCCACCTGCTTCGGAACGATGTTGTGAAGCTTGTTGTATTCTATCTGCTTGGTTCTGCGTCTGTTGGTCTCGCGGATTGTCTCCTCCATCGAGTCGGTGACCGTGTCGGCGTACATTATCACCTTGCCGTTGACGTTCCTGGCGGCTCGGCCTGCGGTCTGGGTGAGGGCCCTTCCGGAACGGAGGAATCCTTCCTTGTCTGCATCCAGGATGGCTACGAGGGAGACGGTCGGTATGTCCAGGCCTTCACGCAGGAGGTTGACTCCGACCAGGACGTCGAACAGCCCCTTCTTGAAATCCTCGATGATCTCGACACGTTCGGCGGTGTCGACGTCGGAGTGGATGTAGCGGACCCGTATCCCTATCTTGTCCAGATAGTCGTTCAGTTCCTCGGCCATCCTCTTGGTCAGTGTCGTGACCAGGGTCCTTTCATCGCGTTCTGAACGCTCGCGGATCTCTTCGACCAGATTGTCCACCTGATTTTCGGTAGGACGTACTTCAATCGGTGGGTCCAGCAGTCCTGTAGGTCTCACAACCTGCTCTACGACAAGACCTTCCGATCTCTCGAGCTCATAGTCGGCAGGAGTTGCGCTGACGAAGACGGTCTGACCTGTAATCGAATTGAATTCGTCGAAGGTGAGCGGCCTGTTGTCGGCAGCGGCCGGGAGGCGGAACCCATATTCAACGAGAACTGACTTGCGGGAGTGGTCGCCTCCGTACATCGCTCTGATCTGAGGGATGGTGACGTGGCTCTCGTCTATGAAAGTGATGAAATCGTTCGGGAAATAGTCTATCAGGCAGAACGGTCTCTGGCCCGGCTGGCGTCCGTCCAGGTAGCGGGAGTAGTTCTCGATTCCGGGGCAGTAGCCCATTTCCTTGATCATCTCGAGGTCGTTCTCGACTCTGGCTTTCAATCTCTTGGCCTCCAGCCCCTTGCCGACTTCCTCAAAGTAGTCGAGCTGCTTCTTGAGGTCGTCCTGGATCATGCTGACGGCCTTGATGCTCCGCTCCCTGGTGGTCACGAAGTTTGTGGCAGGGAATATGGGCACTTCCTCAAGGTCTTCGATGTGGGCGCCTGTGATGGGGTCTATTAGTGACAGAGAGTCAATCTCGTCACCGAAGAACTCTATTCTGACGGCCTCGTCGGAGCCTCCCAGGAAGACGTCCACCGTATCGCCCCGGACTCTGAAGGTGCCTCTCTTGAAATCGATCTCGGTCCGGCTGTAGTTAGCGTCCACGAGATGGTAGAGAAGGCGGGTCAGGTCCCTGCGCTCGCCTCGCTTGACGAGGATGGACTGGGCGTGGAAGTCCTCCGGGTTGCCTATTCCGTAGAGACAGGAGACGCTGGACACCACTATGACGTCCCTCCTTCCCGACATCAGCGCTGACGCTGCGCTGAGTCTGAGCTTGTCAATCTGGTCATTTATGCTCAGGTCCTTCTCGATGTAGGTGTCGGTTGTCGGAAGGTAGGCTTCCGGCTGGTAGTAGTCGTAGTAGGAGACAAAATATTCAACGGCGTTGGATGGGAAGAAACTCTTGAATTCACCGTAGAGCTGGGCGGCCAGTGTCTTGTTGTGGCTCAGGATGAGGGCCGGCCTCTGGAGCTTCTCGATGACGTTTGCCATCGTGAAGGTCTTGCCGGAACCTGTGACGCCGAGCAGCGTGACGCTGTCAACGCCCTGATTCAGAGCCTTGGTGAGTCCTTCGATGGCCGAAGGCTGGTCTCCGGACGGGCTGTAGGTGGATTCTAGGCGGAATTTCATCTTTCAGAGTATGTCACTTGGACAACTTCAGG
>JAKSJH010000200.1 GCA_024398315.1 Bacteroidales bacterium | reverse complement strand
CAAGGAGTTCGATGGCCTTGTCAGTGTCTACGCCGATGGCAGCATAGCGCTCTTTCGCCATCTCATAGGCTTTGATGATCTGATTTTCGTTCATCTTGATTAATTAATAAGTGTAATTGATATTGTGATTACTTTGATTCAGGATAATATGTCTTGGTCTCGATCGAGTTGGCGACAATCTTTCTCATCTCCCAGATGTCCTTGACAAGACCGGCGGTCTTGGCCTGGAGCATGATGTTGCCGATCGATGTACCCTCGACAGGTCCGCAGATTACAGGAATCTGGAGTGCGTTGGCGGTGAGGGTGCTGACGAGCTTGTTGGCTGAAGTGCCGCCGATGACATGGAGCTTCTCGATCTTGAAACCGGCGAACTTCTGGAGCATCGCGATGACGTCGATGTAACGCTTGGTCAGTGAGTGGTAGCTGCAGGACATCATCTCGCCGTCGGTCTGATGGACCTGCTGGCCGGACTCGGCGCATGCAGCCTTGATCTCAGCGTCCATGTCCTTAGGAGCGGCGAAACGAGGATCGTCAGGATTGATGGTTGAAGGGAAGTCAACGTTGTCCCAGCCGAGAGCTTCGATCTCAGGATAGGTGTAGTTGCGGCCTTCCTTCGCCCAGGTCTTGCGGCTCTGCTCGAGAAGCCACATTCCGGTGATGTTCTTGAGGAACCTTGTGGTCCCCTCGATACCGCCTTCGTTGGTGATGTTGAGTTCGTATGACTCCTTGTTGATGATAGGGGTCTGGGACTCGATACCCATGAGGCTCCAGGTGCCGGAGCTGAGGTAGGCGAAGTTTGCGTCAGCGGCAGGGATGGAAGCGATTGCGGAGGCTGTGTCATGGCCGGCTACGGCGATGACTGGGACCTGCTCCATGCCCGTTGCCTCGCAGATTTCCTTCTTGAGGAGACCGACCTGCGTACCAGGCTGGACTGTAGGCATGAGGATGGAAGAATCGATTCCGAGACGGTCGAGGAGGGTCCTGTCGAAATCCCTTGTGCGAGGATTGATGAGGCCCGAGGTCGATGCGTCGGTATATTCACACACCTTGACTCCGGTGAGCATGTAGGAGAGGAGGTCAGGCATGAAAAGGATCTGCTTTGCCTTGTGGATTGGAGAATCAGGATCCTGGCTCTGGGCATAGATCTGGAAAATCGTGTTGAAGTTGAGGATCTGGGTACCGGTGGCCTCGTAAAGCTCCTCCTTAGGGATGATCTGGAAAACCTTCTCAGGAACGCCCTCAGTATAAGGGTCCCTGTAGGCGCGTGGCATTCCGAGAATGCTGCCGTCCTCACCGATGCATCCAAAATCAACGCCCCAGGTGTCGATACCGATCGAGTCGATCTTCACACCGGAGGCGGCGACCTGCTTCATGGCTGCGATGAAGTGATCATAGAGGGCGAACACGTCCCAATAGTATTTTCCATCGATTTCCTTGACACCGTTAGGGAAGCGATAGGTTTCCTGTGAAGTGAGCTTACCGTCTGAAATAGTGCCGATTATGGCGCGTCCGCTGGTGGCGCCGAGGTCGAATGCGAGGAAATTGTGAGCTTTGTTATTCATTTCGTTCTGTGGCATAATTACGTGTGTTATACATTATGAATACAAAAATACAAAAATATTGCACAAAAAACACAACTTTTTGAAAGAAAAATTGACCTTTTCAGCGATGTTTTCCGAAACTATGGAATGGCCGAAAGTTTTTATTATATTTGCACACAGCAACCACATTCGAACACACCGGAAACTCCATGGCCTCACTTCATCTCAAATACCTGGCTGTCAATCCCGTCGACCTCAAATGGGGCATGGCGGTCAATTCCGTCGGTTTCCAGGAAATCGGGCCGGGGTCAGAATATCCACCTGAAAACCATCCGTCAAGATACGTATTTTCGACGAATAACGGAAGAGTTCTCAACGAATACCAGCTCCTCTACATCACCGAAGGAAAAGGAAAGTTCTTCAGCAGGACGACAGGCAGGGGGAAAGGGATCAGCATCGAGAAAGGGATGATGTTCCTTCTCTTCCCCGGAGAATGGCACACCTACTGCCCTGACAAGGAGACAGGATGGAAGGAATACTGGATCGGATTCAACGGCCCGTTCGCCGACAACCTCGTCGACCAGGGTTTCTTCAGCAAGTCGAAGCCTGTCCTGAACGTCCGTCTCCACGAGGACATCGTCAATCTCTACAACGACGCTATCAAGGCTTCAACCGAACAGGAGTCCGGCTTCCAGCAGATTCTGGCGGGAATTGTGGACAGGCTCCTCAGCCTCGCCTACTACCACGACAGGAACTCCCAGTTCATGGAGTCAGACACCGCCCAGAAGATCGGAGAGGCGAAGATGATGATCAATGACAACTTCACTTCGATAACACCGGAGGAGATTGCGGCCAAGCTCTGCCTCAGCTATTCGTCATTCAGGAAGACGTTCAAGGAATACACCGGGTTCTCCCCTGCCAGGTTCATCAATGACGTCAGGATGAGAAAGGCGAAGGAGCTTCTGACGAACACTGCGATGAACATCAAGGAAGTCGCATACAGTGTGGGATACAACAACCACGACTACTTCTTCACAGCCTTCCGCCATCTGACGGGCCAGACCCCTTCCGAATACCGGAAGATGACCCAGGGATGCGGTGCGAAGGACTGACCCCACCGGCGGAAAGGTCAGGCGCAGACTACAGGAACAACTCGAAAAGACCATGCTCCTGCCGCGGATTCCTGCGGCGGGTGATCTTGCTTTGACGAGCCTTCTCAAGATCGAAGACAAGGCTCATCTTCTGCCTCCATCCTTGGAAGGAGCCAGCCGCGAAATGAGTCACGAAGAAGATTTTCAAATCAAGGAAAGATGCAATTTCTGGCTGCCAGTAGAGTTCACATCTGGTATAGTTTCCGATGCTCTTGAAATCCCCCTCGAAAGGGTTGGGACGAAAGAAGGGGTCTCCCCTGTAAAGATTTGATGCATAAGGGATTCCTTCAGGGGCGAAAACATTGTAATAAGGCATCTGGGAAGTACCCTCATAGCAGTCGGCGTGTAGGCCAAGGCTCCAATTCCTGACATCGAAGGAAAGCAGTCCCCCGGAGGTTGTTTCAAGGCCTGTTTTCCGTTTTCTGTCCTGATGGACTCCTTCCGTCCAGGCAGCGGTAAGGGACAGTTCCTGAAGGCGCAGTCCCCACAGTGAGGAAAGGTCGAAGACGACGAAAGGTGTAAGAAGGTTGTCATCGACCACACCGATGCATTCGAAGGAGTTGGCATAGTGATGGAATGTGCCTGTCCATCCGGCGGCGATCCAGTCATTGAGGGCGCCTTTTCCGTAAGTGGTGATGATGAACTGCTCCCTCCTGCCGCTGCCCTGCATGCCGAGCCAGTCGAGACCGAGTTCATAGTAGGCATGTCGTCTGGTGTCGGTGAGCAGGATCCCTTCCATGTTGGAGTCGTAGAAGCGGAACTCGTCGGAGAGATGGACCGACGGAACATCTCTCCCCGGGATTGACGAAGAACCTGAATCGAAAGAACCGAACACAGAGAAACGGCGCGGGAACATGCCGGCATAGCCTCGGAACTGATTGTGCGGATCTGACACGGAGATGTCGTACCAGAGAATCATTTCTTTGAACAAGTCCTTGTTGTTCAGTCCGTTGTCATCCTCCCCCACCGGAGAAGCCCCCATATCCTTGAAGACATCCACTCCTGCCATCACCCGATGGGATGTCTGACGGTTCTGGAGGAACGAAAAACCGACGGAAGGGGTCAGCCTCGACGCGTTTATGGTCCTTGAGGTGGTGT
>JAKSJH010000020.1 GCA_024398315.1 Bacteroidales bacterium | reverse complement strand
TCGAAGGCGTGGCCAACGGCAAGTATGTCTTCAAGACCGAGATCATGGGCTACAAGGCCTTCAGCAAGGAGATCGAGATCAAGGGCGCATCCCTGGATCTGGGCAACGTCAAGCTCCAGCAGGACAAGGAAGTCCTCAATGCGGCCAGCATCACCGCCAACGGCAACCCTATCATAGTCAAGAAGGACACCGTCGAGTACAACGCCACTTCGTTCAAGACCACGGAGAACGACATGCTCGAGGACCTTCTCAAGAAACTCCCGGGCGTGGAGGTCGCTGAGGATGGAACCGTCACCGCCAACGGAGAGACCATCTCCAAGATCACCATCGGCGGCAAGACTTTCTTCCTCGACGATCCGCAGCTGGCTTCCAAGAACCTTCCGGCCAAGATGATCGAGAAGATCAAGGTGGTCCAGAAGAAGTCCGAGCAGTCTGAGTTCACCGGCATCGACGACGGCAACGAGGAGACTGTCATAGACCTTTCAGTCCACAGAGGAATGATGAACGGAGCCATCGGCAACATCTCCCTCGGAGGCGGACGTGACGTTCCTTCATCCGGCATCGGCGCTGCCAACCGCTACCAGGGCGGCGCATTCGTGGGCAAGTTCACGGAGAAGAGCCAGCTCAGCTTCATCATCAACGCCAACAACACCAACAACCGTGGATTCAACGACATCTCCGGTGGCATGATGCAGAACATGCGCGGCGGCGGCGGAATGGGCCGCGGCCAGGGCGGCTGGGGCGGTGGCAACGGTATCACCGAATCCTTGATGGCCGGTCTCAACGGTGCCTGGAATCTCTTCGACGACAAGATGGAACTGGGAACCAACTATCTCTTCAACAGGACCAACAGGAGCGTCGAGGAGGAGAGCGTCAAGGACACCTACCTCGAAGACGGCTCCACCCTCAGGTACAACAACGGAGGCTACAGCAACAGCCATTCGATCGGCCACCGCTTCGGAATGCGTCTCGAGCACAAGTTCTCGGAGAACACCTCCATCCTCTTCCAGCCTCAGTTCAATTTCGGCAACGGCCACTATACTGAATATTCAGACTTCGAGACTTCCAAGTTCGCTTCCGCCGGGTCGAAGGGAGCGGCAGTCAACGACGGTTTCAGCAACAACATGGGTGACAACCAGAACTGGTCCACCAACGGCTTCCTGCTCTTCAGGCAGCGTCTCGGAATCCCTGGAAGGACAATCTCCTTCATGGGCAACTACAACTTCAGCCACAATTCCCTCGACGGTTTCAACCAGTCCCTGACCAACACCTACGAGATGAACGGGAAGCAGGCTGAAATGGTCAACCAGCGCATCGACCGTCTCAGCACGGGCTCGTCCCTTTCAGGAAGGATCGTCTACACCGAGCCTCTCGGCAAGGGCTTCTACCTTTCTCCTAACATCAGCTACAGCTGGAGCCAGAACAAGTCCGACAAGGACACCTACAACAGCGGCTCCTTCACCAATCCGATGATCTACAACAGGGTGGGCGAGGTCCTTGATCCGACATATTCAAACAGCATCCTGAATGTCTACAAGAACAAGAGCGCCGGAGTCGACTTCCAGTATCAGAAGGAAAAGCTCCACGCCCAGATCGGAGGTTCGGTCATGAGCACTGAAACCCACAACAAGACCAACGGCAAGCCTTATGACAACAAGGTCCCCAACTGGGCTCCGTCGGCCATGTTCTGGTACGACCTCAACGACAACACCAACATCCGTTTCTTCTACCACGGCCGTTCCCAGCAGCCAAGCACCACTCAGTTGATGCCGGTTCCTGACAACTCCAACCCTCTCAACATCTCGCTCGGTAACCCTGCGCTGAAGCCTTATTTCAACCACAACTTCCGCTCCGAGTACAGGATGACCAACAAGCAGACCTTCACTACCGTCAATGTCTCAGTCAACGGAGGATTCGTCCAGAACCCTATCGTCTCAGCTCTCTGGTATGACAATTCCGGCGTCCAGTACACCATGCCTGTCAACGGACCTGCTTCCGGAAACTTCAACGGCAGTATATTCTTGAATTCACCGATCGCCCGCTCCAACTTCACCGTGTTCAACATGCTCCGCGGCGGTTACTCCTATTCTTCATCATTCGTCGGCAAGAGTTCGTTCGACATGAGTTCCTATCTTGACGAGGGCGGAGTGTTCACCGACTATGACAAGTTCATCAGCGACTATCCTAACATGTCCTCATCCGACAAGTTCACTGAGAACAGGACCCGTACCTTCAACTTCATGGAGAGGTTCCGCCTCACCTACCGCAACGACTTCGTGGAACTCATGGTCGGCGGCCGTACGAGGATGAACCAGTCCTGGTACACCCTCGAGAGCTCCAAGAACCTGAAGACCTGGAACAACCAGGTGGACGGTTCCATGATCTGGACCATCCCTGGAGGCATCACCTTCAAGACCGAGGTCGACTACAACTGGTACGCTGGCTACACTACTCCACAGGACGATGAGGTCATCCTCAACGTCGACATCCAGAAACTCCTGTTCAAGGACAAGTTCACTCTCGCCCTCCGCGGCTACGACCTCCTCGACCAGGCCAAGAACCTGCATGTCACCGACGCTTCCAACTACCACATGGAGGCCCGCAACAACACCCTCGGACGCTACGTCATCCTCGCTCTGACCTACCGCTTCGGCAATTTCGGCGGCAAGGGCAGCAAGGGCGGCATGCCTATGGGCGGCCCGGGAATGCGTGGCGGCATGGGCGGCGGCAGACCACCGATGCGCTAGTCCGCAGATCCGTCTGACCTCAGACACAACGAATATCTCCCCGAACGGGAACAGTTCAAGCGGGAACGGACACATCACTCCGTTCCCGCTTGAAATATATTCCTATCAGTAAGTTGTGAAAGAGGGAAATCAGATCAGAATGTATTATGAAAAATGAGGATGACCATTCCAGGATAGTTTTTATATATGTTAAAAATAGTTAACTTTGCAGTATGACAATCAACAATAACATTTAAAAGAATTCTAATATGGCTAAATGGATCTGCCCAGTCTGCGGATATGTTCACGAAGGTGACGCAGCACCAGAGAAGTGCCCGATGTGCAAGGTACCGGAGGAAAACAGGGGCCTTCAGTTTGTAACGGAGCATGAGCTTGGAATCGCTGGCGCCATCCCTGCTGGTGCTGATGGAGATTTTGTTCGTCAGGGCCTCAAGGACCACTTTCTTGGCGAGTGCACGGAGGTCGGTATGTACATCGCTATGAGCCGTCAGGCGGACCGCGAAGGATACCCGGAGATTGCAGAGGCTTTCAAGCGCTATGCCTATGAGGAGGCTGACCACGCAGCGCGTTTTGCTGAGATGCTTGGGGAAGTGGTCTGGGACACAAAGACCAACGTCGAGAAGAGGATGATGGCGGAGGAAGGTGCTTGCGCTGGCAAGATGGACATCGCCAGGGTTGCCAAGCAGCTCAACCTCGACGCCATTCACGACAGTGTTCATGAGATGGCCAAGGACGAGGCTCGCCATGGTGCAGGCTTCCAGGGACTTTATAACCGCTTCTTCAAGAAATAGTCACAGGTCATGGATGCAAAAGAAATCGTACTGAAGACAATGGCAGAAGCTGGAAAACCGGTTTCTGCAGGAGAAGTCGCAACTGTCTCAGGACTTGACAGGAAAGAAGTGGACAAGGCTTTTGCCGAACTCAAGAAAGAGGGCGCCATAGTATCTCCTGTACGCTGCAAGTGGGCGCCTGCAGAATGATTTTCTGATATTCCGCACTATACAGGAAGATGACCGCCAAGTACAAACTTGGAGGTCATCTTTTTCGTATCCGGGCATCCCGTACCATTTCAAGACAGCTTCCATATTCAGCAATGTAATTGAATATTTCTGAATAATTTCAGATTAGATTCTTTGTGATTAATGTTATAATGACTAATTTTGAAAATATATGAAATATTCAATTACTATCATTACCTTTTTCACGGCTTTTCTCTTTTTGATTTCTAGCTGTACCAAGACAGATCCTTATTTGCTGACTGATGCTGCGCGTAATTCGCTTGACAGATTTGTCGGAGAGTATAAGGTCACAGAAATGCGTTGGATCGGACCTGTCGTTGATACTGATATGGACGGAGTTGCGGATGAACTGTTTACAGAAGATCAGGTCATGTATTGTCCTGATAAAGCTTATGTGGAGGGCCTTGAAAGACTTGATCAGGAATCACAGATTGAACTGGAATTTCCTGTCAGCAGGTTGTCCAGATGGAATGGAGGACAGGAGTATCATTCTCCTGGAAATCCTCAGATGATATCGTGGCTGATGGGATGGAGTTATACTGTCGATTCTGACGGTATAATCACTGTCAACTTCGAGGATTTTGACATGGAAGGGCAGTATCTCAAGAATATCACTATTGATTTTACTGACAACGGTTTCGTCATTTTCGCGGATAGCCATGTATGGGACTTTTTTACTGGCCGGGAAGTGAAAGGAAAACTGTCGACTACATACGAAAAGAAACTCTAGCTGGATATGTGGGGGCGGAAACGCCCCCTTGTTTTTCTTATGTCAAGGTGTATAAAGCTGTTATTGCTCTTAATCGTTTTTCCAGTTGCATTAAGGGCGCAGGATAATAAGTCGATTAGTGGCTATGTGACTGATTCGAAGACTGGCGAATCCCTTATCGGTGCATGTGTTACATGTGGGGATAAATATGCTGTCTCTAACAGTTATGGTTTCTTTTCGATTATTGTTCCACCTAAGGCCGTAATAAACGTTTCTTATGTGGGCTACAAAACTGAAATTATTAACCTTGAGGGGTTGGAGGCATTCGTTATCGTCAAGATGGACCAATCTGAGACCATCAATGAGGCTTGTGTGACAGCCCAAGCTGATTATTTGATGCGCTCGTCTTATCCTGGTGCCCTTAACATATCTGTAAAGCAGATAAAGGCAGTGCCAGCATTGTTGGGAGAATCGGATATTATTAAAGTTTTGCAGAAGACACCTGGTGTTCAGACAGGGATGGAAGGCTTTACCGGTTTGTATGTCAGAGGCGGTGGAGCAGAAGAAAACCTTCAATTATACGATGGCGTTCCATTGTATAATGTCAACCATATGTTGGGGTTGCTGTCTGTATATACGCCAGAAGCAATAAAGAGTGTTTCTTTCTTCAAGGGGGCATTCCCTGCAAAATATGGAGGAAGAGTATCCAGTATAATAGACGTCCGGACCAATGAGGGGAATAATGAAACGTTTTCAGGAATGGCAAGTCTGGGACTGTTGTCGTGTAGGTTACACATGGAAGGCCCGATACTAGGAAATCACACAACGTATAGTTTGTCTGCAAGGTGTACTCCTACGATGTTTGTTGATAAACTGATGGTCAGGCATACGGGGTATGGCTATAATTTTTATGACTTGAACGGGAAGGTGTCTCATAAGTTTAATAATTCCGACAAGCTGACTTTCAGTATTTACCATGGCAAAGACAAATACCAAAGTGAAATGAAGGAGTCTCATGTCTATGACTACTACAGTGCAGAACACAAGACCTATTATGATCTGGAAGAAACAATTCTCAATAATCTGAATTTCAAGTGGAGCAACTCGATGGCTGCGCTTCGTTGGAACCATATCCACTCATCGAAATTGTTCGCAGATTATTGCCTTTCATGGACTGACTATCGTTCCGATAGAGTCAGTGGTTCGAAAACAGCAGATGTGGTAAAAGATCTGAATATCGATAAACAATTGAAAATATCCAATTTGTCAAATTCGGGGATCTCAGACATTAATGTTGACATTTCATTCGATTATACCCCTGATGATAAGAATAGGATTACATTCGGTTCTCAGTCTGTTTATCACCGTTTTCTTCCTAAGTCCAATATTGTATCATCATCATCTTGTTCGGATGTTTCAGACTCTGACGAGAATTCAGATAATATCGGCTATGCTACCCATATTGATGGCGTCGAGTCTGCTTTGTACTGTGAGGATGACATCAGCTTTGGGGAAAGGATGAATATGAATCTAGGCTTTCGCTCAACTATTTTCTATACTCAGGGGCATCCATATTATGTTCTTGAGCCGAGATTGTCGACCCAATACAGAATAAATGATAAGTATTCAATCAAAATAGGATACTCCAGAGTCTCTCAGTATGTCCATCTTCTATGTTCCGGTTCAATGAGCTTGCCAACAGATTTATGGATACCTGTTACTGAAGATATTCGTCCTGTTATTTCCTCAATTGTATCTTTGGGAGTTTATGGTCGTTGGGGTGACGGTTGGGCTGCATCGCTGGAAGGATACTGGAAAAGACAGAATAATGTACTTGAATTCAAGGATGGAAAAGCTTTCCTGTCATCTTCCGATTGGATAAACTCGGTGTCTTCTGGAGAAGGTTTGTCAAGGGGATTGGAATTCTTGATTGAAAAGAAGTATGGTAAGACTACAGGATGGCTTAGTTATTCGCTCTCTAAAAGTGTCCGATGGTTTCCAGATAAAAGTGTTAATAATGGGGCAGTCTTTCCATATACCTATGACCGCCGGCATAATCTGAATGTTTCTGTACTTCATGAATTCAATAATAGTATTGATATTAGTACATCATGGACATATTACTCGGGAAATATGATGACTTTGCCAAAACGAGTAGCGATAGTGTATGATTCGGAAAATGTACTTGATATCCCGTTTGTTACCGAGAGAAATAACTATAGGCTGCCTTCAACTCATCATCTTGATCTTTCGGTCAATTTCAAGAAACCCAAGCGGACTGGAATTCGTACGTGGACCGTGGGAATATATAATTTGTATGGAAGGAAAAATCCGAACTTTATTGAACAGTATGTCAGTTTTGTGGATTTTTCATCAGGTAGTAATAATACTTGTCTGGTAATCAATAAGGTTTCTCTGCTTATGTTTGTTCCGTCAATAAGCTATACCTTCACATTTTAAATGAATATGAAGATCATTGCATTATTTCCAATATCACTTATCTTGATACTGAGTGCTTGTACGGAAAGACTGGATTATGAACTCAGCAATGAGCGGTTGCTTCAGATGAATGCATTTTTTGATTCAGCTGATTCTGTCCATAAAGTACTGTTTTACTGGAGTACCGGAAATGGGGTGATAAAACCTTCCACAAGAGATTCAATATGCGTTTCGATGTATATTAACGGTAATCTGTCGGATAAATCTTTTCTGTCGAATGAAGATCCTTGTTCTGCCATGCTGAAAGGTACTTTTGGTGAAGGAGATGTTATACAACTGATCGCCAGAGCCTCTATGGCAAATGTTGAGGCTGAGATATCAGTACCCCCGGCAGCCTGTATATCTCATGTGGATACTATTGCCAGAGATCGAAAAGAGTATTTTGACATAACTGTTGATGATGTCAAAGGTGAAAACAATTACTATGGAATCAGTATATGGAAAGATTGGCATGCATATGTCTCGGAAGTGTATGATGAATCAGAATATGTATATCCTGGTTATTTCTGGGGACGCTGGGAGGAAAAAGTGGAATTGTCAGGAGAAGAAAGCCCTTTGCTTGTGTCGCGCTTTAACCTTTCTCCCGATGTTTCAGAATACAATAGCGACATGAAACTGTTCAATGATGAATCATTCCGCAATGGACATGGCGTAGTTCGATTGAAAACTGAAGATCCATTCATACCGTATGTCAACCAATGGTCTTCAACATTCAAGGTCGTTAGTGAAATGACGGTGAGAGTCCGTCTTCATTCCATGGATTATGACACTTACCGTTATTTAGAAGATGTTCTTTTTGAGGAATCGGATTATTCATTTCTGATGCCTTTCCCCACGATATACCCATCTAACGTCAAAGGTGGGCTGGGATTTGTAGGTGCTTTTACTTCAAAGGATTATGAGTTGAGATTTCCGTCTTATTGCTTCTTGTCCGGCCGGTTGGAAGATCCGACGGTCATTAAGGAATAATCGATTCTGGAGAAGGAACGAAGTTCCCATTTTATAGCCCCTCCTAATTCTTTCTGAGGTGTAGAACAGGACCGTTAATTTCCGGTATAATTCTCCATTACTGAACGGTAACTGAATATTTTTGACTATATTGTGCTTTGAGTCGTTGTTGAACAGTTCAATACTTCTCTAATGCCACGGATAATCGTCAAAACACAATAGTCATGAACAGTAAATTGCTCCTTTCTGCAGCTCTGCTGGGCATCATTTCCTGCGCTGCTTACGCTCAGGGACAGGACAATGTCCCGGAGAAGAATTTCCCTGTTTCAGTTCAGTTCTCGCCGGTCCCTTCAGGAGAAGGATGGCACGGAGAGGCCAGGCCTCTTTCTGACCAGGTCAAGAAGGCAACCATCCAGAACTTCATCGACCACGGCGTCACCCACATCAATTCGGGTGGATTCTCAGGCAGCGACCCCGAGACCATGTCCGTCCTTGAATATGCCCAGAGCCGGGGCATGATGATAGACTGCATGTCCGGCGGCATGGAACTGTTCCACAGGCAGACCCCTCCGGAGCACTCCGTGTTCACTCAGGCATACCACGATGCGACGGCCGCGAAGGTCCAGGCAACCTTCGGCCCGGCCCGCCACATAGAGAAGGCCTTCACCGTCTTCCCTTTCATGGACGAGCCGTTCCATGCCGACACCACCTGCTTCGACTACAGGGAACCGGCGATGGAGGCTTTCCAGAAGGAATATGGCTATGTAATGCCCGCCTCATTCGCCGAGGCCAGGAAGGATCCTCTCAAGTACATGGATTTCATCAACTTCCAGTCTTCTCTCTTTTCTACGGCCTGGAAGCAGATCTACGATGAGGTCAAGAAGGTCGATTCCCGTCCTACTGTCACTCTGACCCATGACAGCCACAACACTCTGGGTGCAGGCGCGAACTCCAATGCCGTCTGGGCTGTTGACGATGTCTTCCACTGGGGAGCCGACTTCGCCGACATGTTCATCTACGACATCTATCCGTACATGTGCGAGGACTACCGTGTCGGTGAAAGCGCACTGGTCTACAAGCCGAGGATGAGCCAGTTCCACTGGACCCTCGCTCAGATGAGGAACCTGACCGAGACTTACGGAAAGACTCTCGGCTTCTGGGTCGGCACCTATAACCGCGCATGGTTCAAGAGGTTCATGGATGACAACAGGAGGAGCCAGTACTGGATGGAGAGGGAACTTTCCTACACTGCCATCGGCGGCGGTGCTGACTATCTGATCACCGGATTCAACGTGCCTGAGGACGGACGTCACTGGGACGATTTCGGTGATGCGATGACCACTGTCCAGAAGGAAGGCGGCAACCTGGTCGAGGCCAGGAGACCGAAGGCCAAGGCATGCTTCCTCTTCCCGAGGACCCAGCACATCCTCACGAACAGGGAATACTTCAACGTGGCCCTCACCTTCGAACTCTGCATGAGGGCTTTCGGAGAGATGGACGTTATCCACGAGGAGCAGGTCACCGACGCCAGCCTCAATGGCTATGAGGTCCTGGTCCTTGCTGATGTCGAGATCCTGCCGGAGGCCGTGGCCGCAAGGATAAAGGATTTCGTGAAGAATGGCGGAACCGTCATCGCAGACTGTGTGCCGCAGAAGGATGAGGCCCTCAAGGAGACTGCGGCCCTCAAGGAAGTGTTCGGAGTCAGTTCGGCTGACACCTACAGGGTCAGACAGCAGGGGCATTACATCCCTTGCACGACCGAGGAACCTTTCTGGCTCTTCATGGAAGACAAGGAGTTCAAGACCCCGGAGAAGGTCTATGACAAGTGTGACGATTTCAAGATCGTCTCTCCTCGCCATTGTGTGGCCGACGGGGCCAAGGTCAAGTCGAAGATGGATTCCGGTGAACCGCTCCTTCTCGTCAACAAGTTCGGGAAGGGAAGGACTTATCTCTTCGGTTTCTGCCTTGAGGACACCTTCATGGAAATATTCAAGGACAATGACGAGGCCGGACGTGCCGCCATCGAGGAGATGATGCACAAAGTCTTCAAGAAGACCAAGGCTGTCTCCAGCACATATTCATCCAATCCTTATGTCGAGGTGGCTCTTAGAAAGTCTGACAATGAGGCTTTCGCCATCGTCATCAACCATGAGGCTGAAGATCCTTCCACCAGGGCCGTTGTCAGGGATCTTGGATTCAAGGTCGGCAAGGTCATCGATGTCAGGTCGGGTGACGAGGTGAAATTCAAGAAGGTGAAGGGTGGAATCGCATTCGACGTCTGCCCGTCAAAGGAATCCGACGGTGGTGTCACAAGGCTCCTGAAGATTCTCCCTAAATAGACTGTTATTCTTCTTCCGGAGGGACTGCGTTGACGTAGTTCCTCCATTTTGAGATCATCGACTCCATGTCCTCCGGGATCGTGGAGTCGAATTGTATCCACTCCTTTGTCCTTGGATGGACGAAGCCGAGGGTCTTGGCGTGCAGGGCCTGGCGCGGACAGAGCTCGAAGCAGTTCTGGATGAACTGCCTGTACTTGGCGTAGATGGTCCCCTTGCGGATCTCCGAACCGCCGTATCTTTCGTCATTGAAGAGGGGGTGGCCTATGTGGCTCATGTGGACCCTGATCTGGTGTGTCCTTCCGGTTTCGAGTTTGCATTCCACGACGGTGACGTAGCCGAATCTCTCCAGGACCCGGTAGTGGGTGACGGCGTGCTTCCCCTTCTGCTCCTCGGAAGGGAAAACCTTGAACCTGAGCCTGTCGTTAGGGTCGCGTCCGATGTCTCCATCTATGGTGCCTTCGTCCTCCTTTATGTTGCCCCAGACCACGGCGACGTACTTTCTCTCTATGCTGTGGACGAAGAACTGCTGGGCGAGGTCAAGCTGGGTCTCTGGATTCTTGGAGACTACGAGAAGTCCGGAAGTGTCCTTGTCGATTCTGTGGACCAGAATCCCCATCCTTTCGTCTTCTGCTTCAGGTCCTTGGGATATTCCCAGATGGTAGGAAAGCGCGTTGATGAGGGTCCCTTCGAAATGTCCGTGACCCGGGTGGACCACCATGCCGGCCTGCTTGTTGACGATGAGCAGGTCGTCGTCTTCGTAGACGATGTCAAGTGGAATGTCCTGAGGCAGGATCTCGAGGCCGCGCCTTCTGTACGGCATCACGAACTGGATGACATCACCCGGTCTGATGATGAGGCTGGCTCTCGCCACGTTGCCGTTGACAAGCACGTACCCTTCTTTGATGGCGCTCTGGATCCTGTGCCTGGAGGTGTCCTCAAGGTGGCAGGCCATGTATTTGTCAATCCTCATCGGGGTCTGGCCGATGTCGACGTTGAGCCTGAAATGCTCGAACATTTCAGGACCTGCGTCCTCTCCAGTCTCTTCCGGATCGTTGTAAAGCTCTTCTTCGTCCACGTCTGGTCTGCTATTTGTCCGCTTCCTCTTTCTTTTCTACTGAAAGGTAGATGCTTACCTCGGACCCCATCAGGATCGGTGCCTTGGATGCCGTCGGGCTCTGCCTGACAACTGTGGCGTTGAGGGAATCGGCGTAGGTCTTTACTGACTTGTCGAAAGAGATCTGCTTGATGTTGAGGGAGTTGTCCCTTATCGCATCAACAGCCCTGAGGTACTTCATGCCTTTGACATTCGGTACGTAAGTCTGGTTGTCGCTGGAGTTCAGTCCCACTGCGAGATCGATCTCGCTTCCGGTCTCTATCTGCTTCCCCGGCTTGATCTCCCTGTTGTGGTAGAGCTGTTTGAGCACATTGTTGGTGGCGATGTCATCCATGTAGATGAGCCTTCCCAGAACCAGTCCCTTGGAACTCAGTTCGGCCTTGGCCTGTCTCATGGAGTAGCCCACGAGGTTCGGCATGGAGACTTTCTTCGCATTCACCGCGTTGATCGTCAGCATGATCCTTCTGCCTTTCTTGACTCTGGCTCCGGCTTTCGGGTTCTGTGAGTAGACGGCTCCTTTGGCCATCCTTCTGACGAAGATGGAATCGTAGACATCGACCTTCAGATTCTGTCTGGCCGCTTCCTTCCTGGCCTGTGACACATTCAGTCCGGTGAGATCGGGCACTTCTATTGAACGACCGTGGTTGGTTACGGAGTTGAGCAGCAACGTGGAGGCCAGCATCAGACCGCCGACCAGCAAAGCCACGAGCAACAGATTGCGCAGTATCCAGTTCTTTACCGGAACATTGCCTTCGCTGTCTTGTTCTTTTTCTTTCATATTCAACCTTTATCTTGTCAACCGAGCAGGATCCTGTAGGCTCCTTCTCCGAGAAGAATGATTCCTAGTATCATCACGATGATGCCGGCCACTCTGCTGACCCACACCATCCATTTTATGTCAATCGCCCTTCTGGCCTTGCCCAGCGCCAGGGAGAACAGGTACCAGTAGGTGATCGACCCGCACGCCACTCCTGTCAGGACTGGCAGGACGCTGCCTCCTTCCTCACTGATCTCCACTCCGAAGAAGGCGAACAGTGCGAGCATCACTGCAGCCGCTCCGGGATTCGAAAGGGCAGTCAGCAGGGCCTGGAAATAGTCGCTTATGCTGGCACCCTTCTCCTCGTTTATGCCTGTCATCTTCCTGAACGGGTCCTTGAACGCCATCGACGCTCCCAGCAGTGCCACGATCAGACCTCCGATAAGGAATATCAGGAACTCGTACCTGTCGATGAAATTCTGTGTCGCCGCCAGAGCGAAGACTGACAGAATCGCGTAGCCGGTGTCCACTGTAGTGACTCCAAGTCCAGTTGTGAAACCGGCCCTGTGACCGTAGCTGAGCGATTTCTGGAGTACCAGAATCGCTGCGGGGCCAAGGGGCGCGGACGCACATATCCCGATGGCGAAGGCTTTTATCAAGTTAGGCAGCATAGTCCTTCAGTTCAAGTCGGTGTCATGCTATTTTGCTCTCATGAAGATCTGCACAGGGCAGCCCAGCAGGTCGAAATGGCTCCTCAGCTTGTTCTCCAGGAACCTCTTGTACGGCTCTTTGACGTACTGCGGCAGGTTGCAGAAGAACACGAACGCCGGGAACTTGGTCGGCAGCTGGGTGATGTACTTGATCTTGACATATTTGCCCTTCCAGGCAGGTGGCGGGCATTCTTCTATCTCCGGCAGCAGGGCCTCGTTCAGCCTTGCTGTCGAGAGTCTTCTCTTGTAGTTCTCGGACACGTGGGCAGCAGCGTCCAGGACATCCATTATCCTCTGCTTCTTCGTGACGGAGGTGAATATGATCGGGACGTCATCGAACGGGGCGATTCTCCTCCTGAGCGACTCTTCGTAGTCTCTCAAGGTGTTGCTGTCCTTGATGAAGAGGTCCCACTTGTTGACCACGAGGACGCAGGCCTTCCTGTTGCGGACGATGAGATTGAATATGCTCATGTCCTGAGCCTCCATTCCTGTCTGGGCGTCTATCATGAGGATGCAGACGTCGGCCTTTTCAATAGAGCGGATCGAACGCATGACGGAGTAGAACTCGAGATCCTCGTTGACCTTGCTCTTCTTTCGCATGCCGGCTGTGTCGACCAGCATGAATTCGTGGTTGAACTTGTTGTAGTAGGTTGAAATGGAGTCCCTTGTCGTTCCGGCAACCGGAGTGACGATGTTCCTTTCCTCTCCGAGCAGGGCGTTGGTCAGGGATGATTTGCCGACATTCGGCTTTCCTACTATGGCGATGTGAGGAAGGTCCGGTCTGTCGTCTTCTTCCACGGTTTCTTCTTCAGGAAGCTGCCTGACCACTTCGTCCAGCAGGTCACCGGTGCCGCTTCCGTTGGCAGCGGAGATGCTCCAGATCTCTCCCAGACCGAGTGAATAGAACTGGTAGGTGTCGAAGACCTTTTCTCCGGAGTCGACCTTGTTGACGCAGAGGACCACTTTCTTGTTGCTCCTCCTCAGCAGGTCGGCGATTTCGGAGTCATAGTCAGTGATTCCCGTGGATGCTTCGACCATGAACAGCACCAGGTCGGACTCATCGATGGCGATGACGACCTGCTTGCGGATGGCTTCCTCGAACACATCGTCCGAGTTGGTCGTCCATCCGCCGGTGTCCACGACGGAGAACTCCCTTCCGTTCCATTCACATTTGCCGTAGTGACGGTCCCTGGTAACACCGGCTGTCTCGTCGACGATGGCCTGGCGCATCCCGACGAGGCGGTTGAATAGTGTCGACTTGCCGACATTCGGCCTTCCGACGATTGCGACTAAACTCATGATATTCAGTTGTTTTCTCGGATTTTCGAGTGTCCTGTGACTGCTGTTCCACAGCCGCTGCAGTCTCCTGTGCAGGAAAGCTCGGCCTTCCTGTCGGAGCATCCTTTCCTCATCTCTTCCTCCTCCTCATGCATGCATTTGATGCCGAGCCTGCGCATCTCCTTGTTCTTGCTTACTTCGGTCTCGGGGAACTCCCCGTTCTTCCGGAATATGATGTTGAAGCACATCCCGAAGACACCGATGCCCAGAATGAGGGCGGCCAGGAGGAAGGTCTTCATCTCTAGAAGATGAATTCCGTGCTGACAGGTTCGTAGTGGTAGACTTTGCGGATGACTGAGGAGAACGTCTCAGCCATGGAGACCACCTTGATCTTGTGGGTGTCAGCGTCAGGGTTGAGCGGAATGGTGTCCGTCACGTAGACTTCCTGGAGGCAGGATGCGTTGATCCTGTCGTAGGCAGGGCCTGAAAGGACAGGGTGCGTGGCGCATGCCCTGACACTCTTGGCACCCTTCGACATCAGCACTTCGGCAGCCTTGCAGAGGGTTCCGGCTGTGTCGATGAGGTCGTCGACGATAACTACGTTCTTTCCCTCGACGTCACCGATGGCGGTGATCGATGCAACCACGTTGGCTCTTTCGCGCGACTTGTGGCAGATTACGACCGGGCATCCGATGGCCTTGGCGTAGGCGTTGGCCCTCTTAGCGCCACCCATGTCAGGAGCGGCGATCGCCAGGTCCTCAAGATTGAGGGACTTGAGGAAAGGAATGAACACCTTGCTTGCGTAGACATGATCGACAGGGATGTCGAAGAATCCCTGGATCTGGTCGGCGTGAAGGTCGCAGGTCATGACTCTGTCAACTCCGGCGGCGGTGAGGAGGTTGGCGACGAGCTTGGCTCCGATGGCCACTCTCGGCTTGTCCTTCCTGTCCTGTCTCGCCCATCCGAAATACGGCATCACTGCGATCACCTTGTCGGCGGAAGCCCTCTTGGCTGCGTCGATGGTGAGGAGAAGCTCCATCAGATTGTCCG
Organism: Bacteroidales bacterium; assembly: GCA_024398315.1. Lineage (GTDB taxonomy): Bacteria > Bacteroidota > Bacteroidia > Bacteroidales > UBA932 > Cryptobacteroides. The sequence goes on along the minus strand of JAKSJH010000020.1, from coordinate 3,648 downwards.
TTGGAGGGAAAGTTGACTGGAGGATGAACACCGTAGCTCCTCTGACGCTTTCAGAGAAGGAAGGCACGAATTCGCCGTCGCTGAACTGGACGACCTCGCTCTCTCCGAGACGGTAGCTTTCGCCCTCGTCGGCAATCTTGTTCATACCGTCAATGACCTTGCTTGCGAACTCCTTGGAAGCCCTGCAGGCAAACAATTCCATTCTGTGCTCTTTGTAGTACATATCGATGATTAAATATATTGCTGGATGTATTCAAGTATCTCTTCTTTTCCGGCTCCGGTCTCTGAACTCGACGCGAACATCGGAGGCAGCGTCTCCCAGGTCTCTGCAAGGATCCTCCTGTCCCTCTCGATCTGCGCCTTCAGGGCGTTCGGTCCGAGCTTGTCTCCTTTCGTGAATATGATCGCGAACGGGATGCCGTTCTCTCCCAGGCCGTTGATGAACTCCTGGTCGATCCTGGTGATGTCGAATCTGGAATCCACCAGAACGAAGAGCGTCACCATCTCCGCCGAGTTCCTGATGTAGTCGTTGATCATCTTCCTGAGGTCCTCGCGGCCCTGCTTGGAGATCTTGGCGAATCCGTACCCGGGAAGGTCCACCAGGTACCAGCTGTCGTTGATGAGGAAATGGTTGATCAGCTTCGTCTTGCCGGGGCTGGCGGAAGTCTTGGCGAGCTTGCTGTTGCCCGTGAGCATGTTGATCAGGGATGACTTGCCGACGTTGGACCTGCCGATAAACGCGAATTCAGGGAGCCTTCTCGATGGTTTCTGGCTCTCTTTCGTGCAGCTGCCGGCAAATGTCGCTTGGTCGATGGTCATATTTTTCTTTTCCCTGATAAATCATACAAAGATAGGTGATTTTTGTTAATTTTGTAAGAAAAGGAGACAAGTTGCAGATGCAGAACGATTATTTGGACCTGCTGACACTTCAGACCATGCTCAAGAGGGGCGTGGAGTCTGTCTTCCCCGACCGTATCTGGGTCAGGGGAGAGATCAGCGGCATCAGCCACCGGCAGAACGGCCACTGCTACATGGACCTCTGCCAGAGCAGCCGCAGCGGAGCCGTAGAAGCCAAGGCCCATGCTGCCATCTGGGCCTCCAGATGGCCCTGGATCGACCGCCGCTTCCGTGAGGTGACAGGCTCTCCGCTCGAATCAGGAATGGAGATACTCGCCAGGATCTCAGTCACATACCACCCGGTCTACGGCCTCACTCTGACAATCGACGACATCGATCCGGAGTTCACTCTCGGCGCTGCCGAAAGGCAGAGGAAACTGACGATACAGCGATTGACCGACGAGGGGCTGATCGACCTCCAGAAGGAGCTTGCGCTGCCTCAGCTGCCATATTCCCTGGCAGTGATCTCCGCAGCTACGGCGGCCGGCTACGGCGATTTCTGCAATCACCTTCTCAACAATGAATATGGGTTCGTCTTCAAGGTCGACCTCTACGAGGCGCTGATGCAGGGGGAGAAGGCTCCGTCGTCAATGATCGAGGCGTTCGGCGCCATCCTGGCCTCCGATGTGCGCTATGACGCCATCCTTGTGCTCAGGGGAGGAGGGTCTGACCTGGACCTCGCCTGCTTCGACGACTACGACCTGGCCTCCACGATTGCTCAGTGCCCGGTCCCGGTGATCACGGCCATAGGACACGACAGGGACTTCCATGTCGCCGACATGGTGGCCAACGCCTATGTCAAGACTCCGACCGCTCTGGCGGACCTGTTCCTGGACTGCTTCATTGCCGAAGACCAGCGTCTGGGCTCATTGGAATCGAGGCTGTCAATGGCTTTCAGCCGTCGTCTTTCCTCGATGGACAATGATCTCGTCCGGCTGGAGTCCGGCATCTGCAGCGCTGCGGATGCAGCTGTAAGCAAGGCTGAGCACAGGATCGACCTGCTGGAGACTGCCGTGCAGAGACGTTTCGTGAACCGCCTTTCAGAGGCAGGGACCGTCCTTGACAGGTCGGAATATTCAATAACCCTGAATGCCTCGAAACGTCTGGAAAAGGCTTCCCTCCGGCTGAGCAGAATCGAGAAGACCGTCTCCGACCGTGTCGGATCTGTCCTGGCAGAAGCGCTTTCGCATCTGATGAAGATCGAGACCCGCATAGAGACCACCGATCCCCGCAACATCCTCAGGAAGGGCTTCGTCCTTGCCCTCGACCGCAACGGCGTCAAGATGGATTCGGCCTCGATGAGCCGTGTGGGTGACCGTGTCCAGATGATGTTCGCAGACGGCACCCTCAAGTGCGGCGTAGTCGAGATAGACAACCGCAGCAACATCCCGTCCGACGAGGACTCTCAGGTAAGTGATATCAGACAAATTGGATAATGTGTTGTGCTATTATGAAAAAAACCTTGTCAACTGCAATCTTGCTACTGTTGTTTGCCACTCTCATGAATGCGCAGGCCGTCTTTTCCGTATTGGACAGATACAAGTACTATGGAGAGAATCTTGCAGGCCGTCAGGTGATGATGAACTCCGTGGATTCTGTCACATCTGTATCATGCTTGACGGAGGGGGAGTGGAGGAATGTTCCTGTTAGAAGTATCAGCAAAGGGAACTATGAGCTTATCCTGCCTGAGCAGATCGGAGTTTCAAGGAATGATACTGTGAGTCTCAGGCTGTTCTACAGAAAGAAACTTCTTCAGGAGAAGGCGCTGCCGGTTCCGAAGATGCGTCACTGGACTGTGATGATTTTCCCGCACTCCCATGTCGATGTCGGCTACACTCACACCCAGGACGTTGTGGAGTTCATTCACAGGCAGAACATTGATATGGCCATCGAACTGGCGGAAAGGACTAAGGACTATCCGGAAGATGCCCGTTTCCGTTGGAATACCGAAGTGACATGGCCGATGGAAAGATATCTTGCCAAAGCTTCTCCAGAAAAGAGGGACCGGGTCCTTGACGCCATCCGCAAGGGCTATGTCTCCGTCGACAATTCATATTCTAACACCAATACCACTGCAACCCATGAGCCCGAACTGGTGGAACTCTTCTCTTCAGCTCACAGAATCAATGAGCTGACAGGGGTGGACACCCACACCATGATCCAGGTGGACATTCCAGGATTCACATGGGGAATTCCGGCTCTTGCCTCCCTGACCGGAGTAAGGAACATAATATCCCTTCCAAACGGAGGTGCCCGCGTGGGAAGAGCCCGCGATCTGGATTTTAGTCCACGGTACTGGATCGGCCCTGACGGAAAGTCCAAGGTGCTGTTCATCCAGCCTGGACCATATTGCGACGCCACCCTTGACAAGAGGGAACCATGGTTCTTCGATAACCTGGGAATGAGGGACACGCTTGCTCTACCAAGGGTCATCACCACTGACAATCCTCGCAGGATGTTCATTGACGGCACTGTCGACACTTACCTTCCGATGCTTGAGGCAAGAGAAGGCTATTTCTATGACATATTCCCTATGTCATGGTGCCTGTCAGACAATGTCCCTCTGGACGGGGATCTTCCTGATGCCGTGAAGAGCTGGAACGAGGAATATGCCTATCCTCATCTGAAGATATGCACATCCTCCGACATAGTCAGGGCGTATGAGAAATATTCAGACAGGATCCCTGTAGTGTCCGGAGACTACACTGAATACTGGACAGATGGTCTGGGAACCGCTGCATACCAGACCGG
>JAKSJH010000002.1 GCA_024398315.1 Bacteroidales bacterium | reverse complement strand
TAGAGCGTTCGAGCATATTCATCACTGAGGGCGACTCGGCGAGCGGTACCATCACAAAGGCAAGGAACGCCAACTACCAGGCGGTGTTCTCGCTGAGGGGAAAGCCTATCAACTGCTACAAGGAAAGCAGGAAGAAGGTGGCCGAGAACGAGGAGCTGAACCTGCTGATCTCCGCCCTGGGAGTGGAGGACGACCTCGACAACCTCCGCTACAACAACATCATCGTCGCAACCGATGCCGATGATGACGGAATGCACATCAGGATGCTGGTCCTCACATTCTTCATGAAATACTACCCTGACCTCATCAGAAGGGGTCACGTGCATATTCTCCAGACACCTCTGTTCAGGGTGGCGAACAAGAAGGAGAGGCGCTACTGCTACAACTCCGAAGAGAAGGAGAAAGCCGTCAAGGACCTGAAGACATCGGTCCAGATCACCAGATTCAAAGGTCTGGGAGAGATTTCTTCCGACGAGTTCGTCGACTTCATCGGTGAGGACATGAGGCTTGACCTCGTCAAGCTCTCCGACGAGGAATCCATCTCCGAGATCATGGAGTTCTACATGGGTGACAACACCATCGAGCGCCAGAACTTCATCAGAGCCAACCTCAAGTCCGAGGAAGAGCTGGAAGACATTGACATCTAAAGACCTGAAAGCATGAGCAAATGGGCGAGATTCTGCGGATGGCTTCTCCGCAAGATGGGATGGACATCCGATGACGGACCGGCTCCGGAAGAGAAATGCGTGATCCTGGGTGTGCCGCACACGTCCTTCATGGACTTCGTGGTGTCCTATCTCTACTACAGGCAGTACGACGCAACAGCTCACATCATGATCAAGAAAGAGTTCTTCTTCTGGCCCCTGGGTCCACTCCTCAAGAAACTCGGAGGAGTCCCTGTCGACAGGTCGAACTCCACTACACTGGTGAAAAGCCTCATCGAGAAGATGGACACGGTCGGCACCTTCCACCTGTGCATCGCACCGGAAGGCACGCGCAAGCCAGTCAGGAAGTGGAAGACCGGTTACCATTTCATTGCCACAAACGTGGGCTGCCCGGTCTACATGGGTTATTTCGACTGGAGCACGAAGCACATCAGCAGAGGACACAAAGTCGAACTGACCGGCAATGCAAGGGAGGACACCGACCGCATACAGGCACTCTACGAAGAGATGCACCTTGTCGGAAAGATCCCGGAAGGCTACATAACCCACTGATTTCCATTAATATATTCATTAAATATGAAAAGGATAGCCACATTAATCCTCTGCATCATCATTTCATGCGCATCCTGCCTGGCCGGCCACAAGAAGCCTGTCATAGGGATTGCATGCGGAGGCAGCTATTATACCAGTTCAACCTCCAACGACTACATCCAATGCGTTGAGAAAGCCGGCGGAGTCGCAGTCATTCTGCCATGTTCCCACAATGCGGAGGCCTTGAGAGAGGTGGTCAGGAATCTCGACGGTGTCATATTCACAGGAGGTGAGGATGTCAATCCTGCAGTCTACGGAGAAGAGAACCATCCGAAACTCGGTGCCGTCAACACATTCAGGGACACGAGCGACATCGCAATCGCCACGGCTGCTTTCGAATTCCACAAGCCAGTGATGGGAATATGCCGGGGCTCGCAGTTCCTCAATGTGTTCTGCGGAGGGACTCTCTATCAGGACCTGCCGAGTCAGAAAGGCGTCGTCCACACCCACGGAGCGGCACCTTCCCACAAGGCTGTGGTTGACAGGAATTCCATCCTCTACGAGACAATGAAGTCCGACACTCTGTTCGTCAACTCGACACACCACCAGGCCGTCAAGCAGATCGGCAAGGGGCTGAGGGTCACCGCGATGTCCACGGACGGCATTGTAGAAGCCTACCAGAGCACCGACAAGAAGCAGGTGGTGGTCGGAATCCAGTTCCATCCGGAAGCCATGGCACCGGCCGACGACAGCTGGTACGAGGTGTTCAGGTGGTTTGTCAAGCAAGCTAAAAAGTAAGATACAATGAACGGTTTCAGAAGATTGCTCACAGCCGCAACCGCACTGCTGCTGGTCTGCGCATCACTCAATGCCGCCAGAAAGCCCATAATCGGCATTTCATGCGGCTACAACGGAAGCACGAATGTCGGCAACACCTACATCGACGCCGTCATCAATGGAGGAGGCATCCCGGTTCTGCTTCCTGTGACCGACGTTGAATATGTCATAGCCGCAGCAGTGGCCGCTGTCGACGGAGTCGTCCTCACCGGTGGAGAGGATTTCGACCCGCAGATCTACGGAGAGGAAGAACTTCCGGAATGCGGCGGCATCAACGGCTACCGCGACACCTGCGACCTGCTCATCGCCAAGTATGCGCTCAAGTACAAGAAACCGGTACTGGGAATATGCCGGGGGCTCCAGTTGATGAATATCGCCACGGGAGGGACTCTCTATCAGGACCTTCCGTCACAGAAAGGTGTCCACCACCGCCAGGAGGTCGCCAGCACCATCCCTACACACGGCATCAAAGTGGAGAAGAATTCCATTCTCTACGATCTCATGGGAAGCGAGGATCTCCAGGTCAACACTTTCCACCACCAGGCCGTGAAAGACCTCGGCAAGGATCTTAGGATCATCGCAATGTCAACAGACGGTGTGGTTGAAGGATTCCAGAGCACAGGCAGAAAGCCGAAGGTCCTCTGCGTCCAGTTCCACCCGGAATGTCTCAGCGTCGAGAACAACAGCTGGTACGCTCTCTTCAAGTGGCTCGCAAAAGAAGCCCGCTGACGAATATCCTCCCCTGAATATGGCAGCCAAGGAGCCACGAGAAGGCCATCTTGATCTCGCAGCAGGAATTCTTATGCTGTGGGTGATGACTTTCCATGCCCTGAACAACGCCAAAGTCTTCGGTGACATCGACGCTCGCGTCGCCATCCCATACCTGACGTTCTCAATGGGATGGTTCTTCTACAAGTCAGGAACATTCTTCAAGAAAGACAGAGGCGCCGAAGGAATACGCAAGGACGTGCGCAGACTGCTGGTCCCCTTCCTCAAATGGAGCGCTCTACCTGACCGTGTTGATCCCGGCAGTACTTATCTGCGACAGACACAAGAAGATATGAGTTTTTTTATTAAAAAAACTTATATTTGCGATACGGGCACTTATTCACTTAATTCCCATAAGCAGATGATATTCAGAAATCCAACCAAACGGACCCAGATGGCTCATGTAACCAATCTCATAAGCATGGCCCGTCTTGACGGTCAGCTCACCCAGAACGAAATGGATTACATACTGGCAGTTGCAAAGGAACACAATCTGACGCAGGCCGAGCTGGACCAGTGCATGAAGGACAGCGACAATCTTGTCATCGAGGTTCCCCAGTCCGAAGAAGACAGGATTGAATACATGAAGGACCTTGTTTCCATGGTATTCTCTGAAGGCGGCATTGACCAGCAGAAAAGGAGATTCGCCGAGCACATCTGTGAGAAATTCGGCTATGACGGCAAGGAAACAGTCGATATCCTCTATGATGAGCTCATGAAGGAAATAAATGACAGCGAGCCGGACGGCAACGACGAGATGACAGAAGAAGAATTCCAGGAAGAAGTTCAACGCCGCCTGGAGAAAAGTGTTGGATGTTTCATGAATAATGATATGTCAGGGGTCTTCGATCAGTTGCTGTATGCGTCCTTGGCGGATTCGTCATCCCGCCGGTTGTTCCTGCGCATCCCTGGTTATGTATATCCTATGTTCATGATCACCGACAAACAGGTGGATGAACTGAAAGAACTTTCCGACAAGGGGTTCTCCATCGCCAAATATACCCTGGGTCGCTACTACCAGCTTGTACGTCCCAGCCGGGAGAATCTGAAAAAGGCACGTGAACTTTTCGACGCCGCTGCCGCAAAAGGTCTGGGTGATGCATTCTTCGGTCTGGCGCTTCTTGCCCGTGACGGCTGGTATGAAGAAGCGGACACCGACAAATACAACGCTCTTCTGGACAAAGCCATCGAGAATAACAGCCATAAAGCTTTCTATTTCAGGGGGAAGGACATAATATACGGATTCAATGGCCGTCAGGCTGATCCGCAGTGGGTCATCGACACCTTGACAGATATTTTGAAAGACGCCACCTGGGAGGAGGAAAAGGACATTCTCAATTACGAGCCTGACGATTTCGATCTGTTAGGACGTGCCTACGAGGAGACAGGTCAGAGAGACAAGGCGGAAGAGGCTTATATTCATGCCATCAGCATGGGTTATTATGAAGCATTGTCACATCTGGCGACAATGATGTGCTGTGATGAGGATGGCAATGTTGTCGAAAAGAAGTCGTTCGACGAATACATCGGGATTGGAATCGAGCACAACGACGCCTGGAGCTTTGCCATGCGCGGCAATGTCAGCGAGGAGGAATATGATGCTCTGTCCCCGAAAGAGAAAGTCCGGAAGACTGCTGAGATCAGATCCGATCTTGAGAAAGCTTGCAAGCTTGGCGACAACATCGCTCCGTATTTACTGGGCTGCCACTATTATTTCGGAACAAACGGTTTCGCAGAGGACGACGAAGCTGCCTGGAAGTGGTTCAACCTGGGGTCAGCTTATGGCAGTTCCTCATGCTTCAGCATGATGGCGCAGATGATTTCCGAAGGCCATTGCCCGAAGAAGGTAAGCGAGAGGTTCCATGCCTACTGCCTGCTGTGCGCCTGTCGTTTCGGTGATGAGTCCAAGCTGGAAGATGTCATCGAAGCATACCGTGACGGTCTTCTTGACGATTTCAAGAACGAAATCGAAAAATATTATATTCCGAGATACAATGACATCGTACCGGCCTATGAGGAACCGGATGATTCCACAAGCGGGAACAGCTGCCTTGACGACATCGCTGACATGGAAATCTTCGATCCTTGGAGTTGAGCCTGACAAACATTCAAGCTATGGCATATTCCATAAAACTAGTCCTGAACGGAGACGGTGGTAAAGTAGATACCGGCCGCAGCAAGTGGTGGGGTGCGCCGGATCTGCCGGCTGGTCAACCTTATCCTGTCGTACCTTGTTCACAGGACGGGGACGATTGGGATGAACCGCTCACCTTTCTCTGCCAGATCCGTTGTGAGGACATCGCACCGATGGACCCGGACAACCTTCTGCCGCACGAGGGCATGCTGTATTTCTTTGCTGCTGTAGATTATTTCCTGGGCCTGGACAGTCCTGTTGAAACCCCTATGGGAGAATGGAACAGACAGGCTGTAAGAGTGATGTATTCGCCAACGTGCGAGGGACTGGAACCGTACGAGATGCATTATGACAACGGGGAGGACGTGTTCTTCCCTGCAGAAGCGCTTTCATTCGAAGCATGCCCGGCAAGAGACGACAGCTTCAAGCTTCTGGGGAAACCGTTTCTGGATGAAATAAACGAGCAATATGAAAACTGTATCACGCTTCTGCAGATTGACGAGAACGATGACTGGAATCTTCGTTTCTACGATTGTGGCATGCTCTGCATACTCATGTCAAGCGAGGACCTTGCCGCCAGGAGGTGGAGTTCTGCATTCGGCTATCTCCACTCGTTCTGATGATGCTGATACCTGTATTAACGAAACCGCCAAGGATACTATGAACAAGGAAATCGGAAAACTGTCGGAACTGTTCTCGCAGATGGTTGAGAACAGCAGCACTTTCGGTGACAGCTGGAAGAATCTCAAACTTGGACCGGAAGCCTTTACGTTCATGACAGAGAATCTGCCGCTTCGAGTCAAGGGCGAACTTACCCCTTACACGAGAATCGTGCTTCTCAACAAAATGCTTGAATGCATGCCGGAAAGGGACTGCCAGCGTTTCGTGCTGAAGGTGCGCGAGTATCAGGAATCCATGTTCCCTCTCATCGACAGGAATGACATCGCCGAGGATATGGACATCGACAATTACGAAGGCGACACGAAGGGCTACAGGCGCAGTTTCACGGAAGAGGACCTGAAGGAACTGAAGCAGAAGACTCTTGACTTTCTGAATCCAGAAATTGCGATGGAGGAATGGTGCGACAAGTACGACTGCTATCTTAAGTTCGATGATGTAGAGAGAAGTGCGAAGTGGGAAGAGGTCATCTACGAGGTTGACAAGGCCGTCGCCAGGAAGATGCGCGGTGTTCAGATGCGCATGGGTTACTGCTTCGAATACTGGAGCGCGAAAAAGACTGTCCTGGCAAGACATGGCATCGAGTGGCGTTCACCGTCATCCATGAATCCGACCGTAATGTTCGACTGATTTGAATATGGCATACAAGCAGCAGGACAGAGAAAGAACCAGGACGACGGCCAAGCCATCCGGCGGGACCGGTCGCCCCGGGCAAGCCTGCGAATGTACATTCTGCGGAGCTCCGCTTGCTCCGGGACAGACTGTCTGCGATGAATGCGGAATGCCTGTGAAGGGCATCGTCTGTCCGATTTGCGGCACGCTGAACCATCGTTCGTTCTGCAGCAGATGCAACGCTCCTCTGAACAGAGTCGCTGAGGCGGCCGTTGCAAAAGCCAGGAAAGACCCCTCCTTCCAGCAAGTGAGCATGCTAGTTGAAAAGGCCGTTCAGCTGAAGGAGAAGATATCAGGAGAGCCTGCCGGACATGGCGAAGGGACAATTGAATTCCTGAAGTTGTTTTCATCAGATGTCGCATTCACCAAAACCTCTGAGCCAGAATTGCAGGAGGAATATCTCCAGACTGTCAGAGACATCGAGGCCCTGTTCTCAAAGATGCTGCCACCTGCTGGAAGCACACCGCAGCAGCAGTTCAACTATTACTCTGCGCGGAACATAGCAGTCACCACTGTTCTGCAGAATGAGGTGAAGGTCAAATCTCCGGTCGGATGGATCTGCAACTATTGCGGCTGCCGGCACAGTCAGCCGAGCGAATGCGTCCAGCCTTTCATGGGCGGAACCTGGGTGTACGAGGACAAGGTGATTACCGAACGCATTGTAGTCAAGGAAATTAAAGTTGAGGAATAATGGCAGATACTGTTGACAAGGATTCTGGCTCCCTGGTCTTTCCAGACCTGCATTCGAATAAGATTCCCTCTTTCGTGAATGATTTGCAGTACACGGCACAAGGGTCGGCAATAGACCCGAACGTGGTGCAGTACACGGCACAAGGGTCAGCAATAGACCCGAACGCGGTGCAGTACACGGCACAGGGGTCGGCAATCGATCCGAACGCGGTCGGCGGGACACCCGCATCACCACAGAAGCAGCTGACAGTTCCTGACGCAGGCGGTTCGGAAGGAGTTCTCATCATCCAGAAGGACGGAACAGTGCTCAAGCGATACAAACCGGGAATCAGGTGCAACTCCGAATTGCTCGAGAAAGTCAGGAGCATGTCAGGGAAAGGATATGTGGCGGACTTGCTTGACTATGGCACGGACACTTCCGGCGACACACCATTCGACTTCGAGCTGATGAGGTACTATCCGCTCGGATCAGCATCGAAGTTCGATTTACGGGGGGATGCCGAAGCTGTTACGCATATTGTCGCTAAAATTGCGATCTGTCTTGACGCATGCCATAGGAACGGATTCATACACAAGGACGTCAAACCTGCCAATATCCTCATCACCGACAAGAAGACCTGGGACTGCGTCCTGTGCGATTTCGGCTTTGCGGTATTTCTGGAGAAGGACGGAAAAGTCTCCACCATTCAGAACCGCACACCCATATATGCTGCGCCCGAGGTCTATGACCCGTCCGACACCGCTGTCATCGAAGGGGTGACATACTGCACGCTGACCGCTGCATCGGATTTCTATTCGCTGGGTATGACAGCCCTCAGCCTGTGGAAAGGCGAGAAGGAATTCAATGCCAGGGAGGCGCAGCTGGCAATCGAGAAGATGAACGACAAGGTCGTTGTCGACAAGGATATTCCGGAACCGCTTAACAGGATCATCCGTGGTCTGCTGGTCAGGGATCCGGCACACAGGTGGGGATACGGTGAGATACGGCGCACCCTCCAGGAGAAAGAGGTGGTTCCGGTGCATGCAGGAGGTTTCGAGGTGATATTCAACGGGCAGAAGAACCAGGTCGCGCACTCGCCGGAAGATCTGGCCAGGTTCATGCTGATGGATCAGAAACTGGCAAGGGCCTATCTGTACAGCGGGCAGGTTTCAAAGTGGCTGGAGAAGCGTCCCGAACTGAAAATCGAAATTGACCGCATTGTCGAGAAGGACTTTCCAAAGGACGAACTGACCGGCATGCTCTGCGCCCTCCATATTCTCAATCCGCTTTACGACATCAACGTCAGGACTCCGGACAGTACTGAATATGCCATGACGGGCGAGGCCATAGGAGCGGTTCTGAACGAGGCATACAACCTCTACTACGGGAAGTTCGGAGGGAATATGAAAAGAGCCATGAAGGAATGGGATTCCAGTTGCGACGGACTGGTCAACGGATTCGGCATCTTTTCACGTCTTGTCAGCAGTTTCGAATCATATTCTGACAGCAGCTACCTTGTCTGGTTCTTCAGGCACAAAGGCACGAGATTCAACAAGCAGCTGGACTTCATGAAATACTGTCTCGATTTTGACAGCCGGGACAACAGGAAGAAGGCCGGGCCCAAGGATGCAGCATATCTGGAGCAGACAGCCATGATGAAGACCATCTCCGGCTTCGGGCATACCCCCACCTACGATTATCCTGACGAGCCGGCAGGAATACGTGGGTATCTGGCGGTGTCGTATCACGAAAACCCGTATGCCGACATGTCAAAGAAATATGCCTATGAAAAACTTCTCGCCGCATATTTGGAAGAGTATCGCAAACATTGCCCGGACTGCAATGAGGGCCGGCGTTTCGACCGGGCTGTGAGCATTGCCTGCGATACGGCCGACAAAGCGGCACAAGGTGCGGGACCACTTGTCGCAAGAGGTCTGATACAGCGGATCCTTTCTTTGGTTCTGGCCGGAATTCCTGCAGTCATACTTGTGATAAGCGCCATCAATCTCGTTGCGGAATACCCCGAGATTGACGTCAGCGGAATCAATTTCGGCTGGACTTTCGCTCTTATCGGAGTTGCTTTGGGCATAGTGGCTTCATTTGTATTGGACTCCGACGGATGTCTTGCCCCGATAATTTCCGGACTGGTATTCGGAGCCATATTGCTCATCATTGTAAAGTTGCTGGGCACTTACATCACATGGATTTTTGCCGCCGTCATTCTGGCACTTTTCATATTCTTCCTGATCAAGGTAGTATTTGTGGGGCGTGCAGGAAACGTCGACAGGATGAAAGGAGAACCAGGTTTCATGGAATTGACTCTGGAGCCGCTGTATTTCGCCTTCAACGACGAAACGGCATTCACTTCTTCATTGAGTGCCTATGTCGACGATGAAGCCATTGAGGATTACAAGCATACTTTGAAGGAACGTCGCAGGACGCTGCTGATATTCATCGCCATATTCTGGGCGCTGATGGTCGGGCAGCATTACATCAATAAGGCGACGAATATGCCTGATGCCACAGAATCAGGGATTCAGATAACGAAAAAGGAAAGGGGGATCATACATGAGCAGTTGTAACAGATGCGGTGCGCAGAACCGTCCATCCGCGCGTTTCTGCAAGAAATGCGGAGCACCTGTTGAAAGACAGGTCTCACGGGAAGGATACTACGGAAAAGAGTGCATCGAAAGTGAACTCAGGAGATTTCAGGAAAGGCTCAAGCTGGCCGTCCACCTGAAGAAATCCGGAACAGGCACAAGAGTCGGGCTGGACAGTCTGATTCTCGGTCCTCAGGGAAGCGGGAAGAAGTTCATTGCCAGAGAAATCACCGACATGGCAGTTTCAGCCGGGATTGTTGATCCGGAGAATGTGGTCGAGGTGGATGCGGCCGACTATGACAACTGGTCCGAAAATCTGGACGAAACTCTGTCAAAGATCTCCGACGGCGCTCTTATCATCACCAATGTACATAAGATACTCTGTGGTGCCAAGTCATCGGAGATAACATCTCTTGACTCTCTGTTCGTCCGCATGGCAAAGGAGACCTCCGAGCTGCCGGTCGTCATAATGACCGGACTGTACAACGACATGGAAAGTTTCCTGTCCGGCAATATCGGAGTCTCCGATCTTTTCGAGTTCCGGTTCCGGCTCTTCAACATCGACGAAGATGTCCTTGCATCACTCACTGCCTGCATCCTGAAGGAAAGGTTCAAAATGAACATGACAGCCGATGCGGTAACAAAGCTCAAGGGGCACTATGAGTGGATGGTACGCATGGGAAAGGGAACATCGGGGAACGGACATCTTGCATTCAGCAAGGCCGAAGAACTTGCAACGAACATGTTCAACCGCAGCGGGAGAGACACAATAACATCCGATGACGTCAAGGGAGAAGTGTTCGTGCCACGTTCCGAAAAGGAAATCTGGGATGAACTCAGGGATATCATCGGGCTTGATTCCGTCAAGAATGAAGTCCGGAAGATCATCGACGGACTCCATCTGGCACAGGAAGAACAGGGACCGGAAGCAAGAATCACCATCCGGGACCACTATGTATTCACAGGCAATCCAGGTACGGGAAAAACCACAATCGCAAGGAAGTTCGCCGAGATTCTGGCCGCCGTCGGGGCCCTGCCGAAAGGCCAGTACATAGAGACGGACGCTTCCAAGCTTATCGGTCAGTTCATCGGTGACACTGAGAAGAACGTCCGGGATGCCGTTGACAAGGCTATGGGAGGAGTCCTTTTCATTGACGAGGCATACGGTCTCGCCAACGGGCAGTACGGCCAGGCGGCCATAAACACGCTGGTACCTCTTCTTGAAAACCACAAGGGAGAATTTGTCTGCATCGTGGCCGGTTACAAGCGCGAGATGAACGATTTCATGAAAACGAACACCGGATTGTCGTCACGCTTCAACAAGCCGGTAGATTTCCCTGACTACACGCCTGAAGAACTTGAGAAGATATTCCTTCTCTTTGCAGACAAGGCCGGATTCGCTCTGAACGACGAGGCGAAGGAAAAGCTTCACATCCCGATGGAGCGCATGTACAACCGCCGCACCGAACAGTTCGGCAACGGACGAGACGTCCGCAATTTCTTTGACCTTGCCATAGAAAGGCGCGGACGGCGCATTCTGTCCATGGATGCCGCTGCAAGGAAAATCGAAGGCAGACTGCTGACTTATGAGGACATCGTCGGTGAGGATGGGACAAAGGAAATCAGTGTCAATGAGGTTCTCGCCCAGCTGGACGACCTGGTAGGTCTTGACGAGGTGAAAAGGTTTCTGAAGCTGCAGGCGGCCAACATAGTCCAGGAACAAAGGAAAGCGCTCAGGAAAGGGAGCCTGCCTTATGTGCCGAAGGACCATTACATGTTCCTCGGAAATCCAGGAACCGGCAAGACAACTGTTGCCAGAATGATGGGGAAGATACTCAAGAGTCTGGGCATCCTGGCCACTGACGAAGTGATCGAGGTCGGCAGGAAGCAGCTGGTCGGAAGATTCCAGGGTGACACGGCACCAATGACAACGGATACTGTGATGAGGGCCATGGGCGGCATTCTCTTCATTGATGAGGCATACACCCTTGTCAACGGGGAAGGCGACACATTCGGGCGCGAATGCGTTGACACACTTGTTCCTCTGCTGGAGAACAACAAAGGCAAGTTCGTGTGCATAGTCGCCGGATATACCGAGGCGATGAAGTCATTCCTGTCGGCCAATGACGGACTTCAATCACGCTTCTCCAAGAAGATAATCTTCGAAGACTACACGCCAGAACAGCTGACGGAGATATTCAGACGCATCGCCGCCAAGAATGAATTCAGACTTGACCCTGAAGCAGATACACGCGCACAGGAGGCATTCCAGGAGATATACGCAAACCGTGACTCAAGATTCGGGAACGCCCGCGATGTGGGCAACCTCTTCGAGCATGTACGCAACTGTCACAACATGAGACTATTATATTCCGAAAGCAGTTCTTCGGAGGAGCAGGATTGCACCATCACGCTCCAGGACATGGAAGAAGGATATGAAGAAATGAAAAGGATGTGCCTATGATATGCCCATTTTGCAAGAAAATGATTGACGACGACAGCCTTTACTGCGACCAGTGCGGTAAGGAACTGAAATTCTGTCCAGTATGCCAGAAGCCACACAGGGGAACCGAATGCCAGGTATGCGGTGAGGACCTGATTGACGGCAAGGAATATTTCTCAAGACTGAATGGTGGAGACGAAGACTCAGACACGACCGCCGGAGGACAGGGATATCTGATAGGCGATGGCATGAAACTGGAACTCAAGGCAGGTCCCTTCGGAAGGACAAGCGGAATATATCCTGAATTCTCGTCATGCATATTCGTATCAGGAAGGCACGGGGAATTCGCCCGCTCTGCCCAGGGATGGACTGTGATGGATTATGGCAGCACCAACGGCACATACCTCAACGGAGAACGTCTGAAACCCAATGTTCCATACCCTCTAAAGCAGGGCGACACGCTCAATGTATCACGTCTCAGATTCACAATCCAGCTATGAAACTGAACATCCAGGCCTGCAGTGACAAAGGCCGTGAAAGAAAACAGAACGAAGACATGCTCTCTGTCAACGGGAATCTGATAAGAGATGCAGACACCGATGTCTTTACGGTCATCATTCCTGAAACGGAGAATTTCCATCTTCTTGTTGCGGATGGAATGGGCGGACACGACCGAGGCGAGGTCGCCAGCCGGGAACTGCTTGAGAACATCGGCACGTTCATGGCCTCAGCCACATTCGGTTCCACGGATGAATTCATCTCCTCATTCCGGAATCTTCTTGCGGAAGTCAGCACCACCTTCAACGGACGTGAGGTCCAGGAGACAGGCAGTGCGGTGATGGGGTGCACCCTTTCTGGTGTCATATGGTACCGGGGAAGGATTCTGCTAGTGAATTCAGGAGACAGCAGGACATACCGTTATCGGAACGGGCGTCTGACGCAGTTCTCCACCGATGACACCGAGCGGGGGATCACCGGCAATGCCGATGACAGCAGACTGCTGCTGTCATGCATAGGTGGTGGAAGCAATGGATTCGTCAGCGTAGAGGACATCACCGAGCGTCTCATGGATGAAGACATGATAGTCATCTGCTCCGACGGTCTGACCGACGAAGTTGACGAGGATGAGATGGAAGTGATACTGTCAAATGATTACGAGCCGGCAACAGGGCTTGTCGAAAGAGCCTGCGACAACGGAGGGCATGACAACATCTCGGTCATCGTGGCTCTTGTCGGTGAAGGAGAATTCGCTCCAGGATTGAGTGATGACGATTGCATTGATGATGACGGACGCTTTGACGCCTGGGCTTAACTGAGATAATGCCATGAAATATATTATCAGTTCATTTATCAGTCTTGCCATAATCGTTTCTGCGTTCTTTTATTTCAGAGCAGCTCTCAGAGATCCTTTCGAGGCCCCTGACGACCCAGCCTGGGAGTGCATGGTCGAAAACAATGAGGCGCACCTTCTTGCAGAGCGTTCGGACAAGAAATCCATAACTGAACGGGAGGCTCTGGTTCAATGGGGAAACGGCACACGCTCCTGGGTCAAGGTTTCCGAACTGCCTCATTACTATAAGATAAAGGGATTTGACCCCATGAAAACAGCGCTGATATGCAAGGATTCACTTGAATCCAGAGTCATCGGAAAATCCTTGCGAGAAATTGAAACCACACTGGCATACCCTTCGGAAATTATCGGTGCGGATGTGGTCTTCCCCATCAGAGTCCTGGCGAAGGATGACAGCCTTTCAACAGACACCGTGACCATCACTTTCAAGGACAGCCTTGCCACTGATGTGGAGTATTCCCTGGTTCCCGACAAGAATGCAAAGATCTATTCCATGATTCCGGGACTGTTCTCTTTCGTAAGGCATGGAATAAGGGCGCCTCAACGGCACGGCTTCATATCATATTCGAAAGAAGATGATGCAAAGACAAAAAAAGATTATCATTTCGGCGATATTACGGGAAGGATTGTGTCCGGCTTAGCAAGAATCGTGTTCTTTCTCGTATTGCTAGTCCTCCTTGTGGCCGTTCCTTTCATCACTTCCCTGCCGCTGCTGATGATATATACAGATTATGTGATGGACGACACTGTCGCCATCCTTATCGGAGTCGCAGCTGAACTGCTGTTCCTCTATGTATTCACAATGGTATGTCTGATATTCGACGCTCCCTCGATGGGCGCGCCAATCATAAGCGCTGCAGTCTGCACTGTCCTGACAATCCTGTTCTACAAGATATTCAACTAGGGGCAGATCCGCTGCAGGTCCTCGTCACTGGAACCTTCGAAGTCATCCTCTTCGTACAATTCCTCATAGACAGGAACGTAATAACGCTCGATTTCTGCTGAATATTCAGTCAGATGGCCCTGCTGATAGGCCCGGACGACATTGACAAGAGTGTCGTCATAGCCGAAGCGGAGGGCTCCCAATTCGCAATTGTACATGAAATCGTAATCATATCCCGAAGGAGCTTCGTCATTCAGAATCATATCGGCCATGGCCTGAAGGCAGAAACAGTGGTTGCGTGCAGCTCCACGGCTGTACCAGATCCATGCCTGCTCTTTGTCCTTCTCAAACCCGTACAGACCGTTCTGATAATTATTCCCCATAAAGAAAGCGCCCGTGCTCTCACCCATGTTGAAGGCTCTCTCCAGATGCTGACGGATGTCCGCGCTGATGCGTTCACGCTGCTCATCGGTCCAGCCGGCAACGGCCTTTTCCGGGATGGTGTACATCGGATAAAGTTCACAGTCAGCCACGCCCTTAGCCATTCCGTCTTCCACAATTGACATGAAGTCATCAACACGGATCACATGACCGTCATCATCGAATCCGCCGGACAGAACAGCCATTTTCATACATGCCTTGGGATCTCCGGCCGAATATGCTTCCTTGTACCAGGTGTATGCTTCAAGGGAGCGCCCCAGTTCTTCGCATGCACAGCCCACAATCGTATAGTACTGTGGAGCGATGTCCTGATGTGAACCTCCGGCGCGTTCCAGGAACTCAGTAACCTGCCCATACACTTCACGCGGCTCCTTTTTCTGACCGTTGTTGCCCCAGACCCTGTCCCTCAGGCTCTGAAGCGCAGCCATCTCGCTGCCGGCCTCAACGGCCTTCTGCATCATTGTCCTGTACTTCTCCCTGTCCACCTGGCCGAACGCCCCTTCATTCCACAGATATGCCAGACACATTGTGGCATCGGGTATGCCGGCCTGCTCCGCCTTGCGGTAGAACTCTATTGCAAGTTCAACAGAATCCGGCGACGGACGCACTGCATCGTTGTAGCGGGCCCAGGCATATTGGAAGACAGGTTCGCCTTCTGCGGCCCTGACCTTCATCATCGCAGCAGAATCATGGAGTTTGAACAGGTTCCAGTTAATTCCGAGAATCCGCTGGTACAGAATGAGGGACTGACCGTCAAGCGGCTGCACGTCAATGAACTGCGAGAAGGCTTCGCGTATCCTGTATCCCTTCAACAGTGTTCTTGTTTCCATTTCTGCCATAATGTAAGAATAAATTCGTACATTCCATTGTTCCTCGGACAAAATTACTATTTTTACAGAACATAACTTCTTAATACAATGAAAATCCCATTTAAGAGAAAGCTGGACCGGCTTCTGGCGAAAGACAGTGGAAAGCAGCTGGGATGGCTCTTCACAATAACGCTGCTGATTATTTTCACAGCGATTCTTACAGTCAGGCTGTTCTTTGACGATGGTGACTTCTCCTGGGAGGACGTTGTGGCCGTTTTCCTGGACCCTGGTTATGCCCTGGAGGCCGGTCCTCACTACTGGTTCCGCATCATTCTGGCCGTGTTGAGCACCCTGGTGTTCTCAGCCCTTCTCATCAGCGTATTCACCAACATCTTCGACAACATCAGTGAATCCGTCAAGAACGGGGAAAGGCGCTATCGCCTGAAAGGACACGTGATCGTCATCGGAGAGGGAGGCAGTGTGCCTGTTGTGGTACAGACTCTTCTTGACAAGGGCAAGACGGTTGTCGTCCTCAGCGAAAACGATCCGGAACTGGGAAGCGAGGCTTATTACTACCATGGAAGCCAGACCGATGAGGAGGACATCCTTTCAACCCGTCCATACGATGCCGAGTGCATTTATCTGACTGGCAACTCTTCCGACCCGAATCACGATGCGCTCAACCTAAGGACTCTGGCGATACTCAAAGGAGCAGTTCCTGCAACTGACAGAAAGATTCCGTGCTTCCTTTCAATCAGAGAGCAGGAAGTCAAGGAAGTGTTCCAGTACATGAAGAACGCTTCCGAATCAGGCGGATGCGGCTCGGGACTGCTGGTGAACATCATCGATGAATTCGAGTACTATGCCGAACAGCTGCTGGTCGGCACGGATTACCTTCCGGTCATCACGTCGTCGGAGGACAAGGCGGCCCGCTTCGTCATTTTCGGTTCCGGTCAGGTTGCGGTTTCAACAGCTGTCGAGATCGCCCACATCTGCCATTATCCGTCATTCACCAGATACGGACGCCGTACCGTCATCACGATGATCGATCCAGACATAACAGAATGCCGGCAGTCCATGCTTGCCGCCCACCCGACACTGTTCGAGATGTCCCACCACGCCTCCATATCCGGCGACGGTGTCAGGACAGAGCATGTTCCTGCACCTGATAATGATTTTCAGGACATTGAATGGGAGTTCGTTGAAGCCGGACACAACGGCTCCGTTCCACGAGACATCATCGTGTCCTCCGCAAAGGATGAATCAACGGAGCTGCGCATACTGGTCTGCATCGAGGATTCCCATCAAGCGGTGGAATGTACCCTGCACCTTCCTGAATATGCCCGTGAAACTTCCCGTACAGCCCTGTACCTCAATGATTCCGACGATGTCATCCAACTGGCCCTGTCAACCGGGATGTATGGTGACATCACCATATTCGGCCTTGCAAACAAAGCCATCACGGACCCTCTGATGGAGAACAGACTGAAACTCGGGCAAAGAGTGAATTTCATCTACAACAAAGCGTATGTGACCCCTCCGGCAGACTCTCCCGAGGATGCATGGTATACTATAAGCGAGGCCGACAAATGCTCCAGCATCTTCTGCGCCTGCGCTCTTCCTCTGCGCACGAAATGCTTCGACATCGAATCAGATCAGCTGTCCGTTTACGAAGCAGAGCACAGAAGATGGATGATGTCGGCCCTTCTCATGGGCTACAAGCCCGGGCCGGTCAAAGACAAGAAAAGATTCATACATCCCGACATCGTTCCTTTCGAGTCACTTCCAGAAGAAGAGAAGGACAAGGACAAGATTCTGATCGATGCCATAGATTACATTCTGAACAAGGATTGAACCCATGTACCGACGGAATGCAGGTTTTCTCCATTTGTCAATCTGTTGATATAAGATGAAAACTATAGGAATATTCATCAGCAGCACGTTCAAGGACATGGACGCAGAACGTGACATTGTGCTCAGCGTCCTGAAACCTGCAATAGAAAGCGCCCTGAAGTTCAGGCATGTCGATGCGGCGGTACGTATCGTGGACCTGCGCTGGGGTGTGAACACACAGGACATACCAGAAGAAGAACGAGAGAGCAAGGTCCTCAATGACTGCCTTGACTATATCCGTACATCCCGGCCATTCTTCATCGGCTTCGTCGGTGACAGGTACGGCTGGATTCCGCCTCAAAACCGCTGGCAAGGCATAGTCGACTCCATGACCGATGAGGAAAGGGCCATGATGAGCGGTGACCTTGACGATGTGCGGAGTGTGACTGAACTGGAAATGCTGTTCGGTGTTCTGAATGACAGGAAGGCTCTTCCAAGCAGTTTCTTCTTCTTCAGGAAGCCGGAAGTATATGAACAGATGGACTCCTTGTCCAAGGCTGTATTCTGCGACAGTGACCGACGCAATGTCTCCAGACTGGAGAGCCTACGCAATAAGATCCGGGACACCTACCAGGCCAGCGGCTACACTCGCAATGTCATCGACTATGACTGCCGCTGGAACGGTTCTTCGCTGGAAATTGATGAAAAGGCAATAACATCCATCGTCGATCCGCTGGTCCGTACCATCATGTCAGAAATTGACATTGATGCGGCGGACTGCACCGAACTGGACGATTTGATCCGTGCAGACATTGCCTTCGCTGAAAAAATGGATTCATACTATGTCCCCGATGCATCATTTCTCAATGAGGTGATCTCGCATCTCGAATCCTCGCCGGCGCCACTTGTAATAAAGGCCGGGGACGGAATGGGAAAGACATCCCTGGCAGCCCACCTGTTCAATGAACTGCGGGCCGACCCTCAATGGCTTCCGCTCGTGCATTTCTCGTCGAAGGCCGGACACGGCTCCTATGCCGAGGTGATGCTCAAGAAGTTCCTGTGGATGCTTCCAGGGCAGGGTTTCCCGAAACTTCCGCTATCGGTTGAAGCCCACCCAGGCATGCTGATGAAGTATCTGTCAGAAATCGCCGGACAGCAGGAGAGAAGGGTGCTGCTCCTTATTGACAACGTCCAGTACCTGAAAGATCTCAAGCTTGTCCTTGCCGATCTGACCGACACCCAGAACTTCTCAATCGTCCTCACGACCAATGTCGACATCACCTGTCTGCGCGATGGCGAAAACGCCCGCTATCTGCCGATACCTGAACAGAATGAGGAATCCACCCGACAAATCGCAGCTCTGTACACGCAAACGGCCCACAAAGGACTGCCAAGGAAAGTTCTCGACTCTCTTACTGAGAGGAAGAGAGATGACGGAAGACCGGCATGCAGCAGCCCGTTGTGGACGATAATGGTCCTCAATCATCTCATCGGGCTGGATCTGAATGACTTTGCGAAGATGAGAAACATCGCTGACGTGGATGAAGCCGAAAAGATTTCCTTCTATCTGCAGGAAGTCGTTGAGAACACTCCCCCTGATGTCAGCCTCCTGCATGAATATCTTGTTGAATCATTTCCAACCGACGAAGAAGCCGGACTCGCCCGAGCTGTCCTGAATTCAGCGCCTTCAGGTTTCACATCACTTGAACGCTTGCGTCAGACCTATCGAGGAGACATCTCCCTTCTCTCCTTCCAGACAGTGAAGAAGGCGTTCGCGCCTATGCTTACTGAAGATTATGTCGCCGATGTCATCAGGTTCGACAATGACATTCTCAACCCGTCATTTATGAGACCCTGCGACATTGATCCGCTTGAACAGCCCAAACCATGGAACTACCTGTACGGCAAAGCATTGCGGCTGAGCAAGGTAATTGAAAGCCTTCCTGAATATGCCGATGGCGCGATTCACGAGACCATCAGAGCCGAACTGAATGCCGGCACGGTGTTTTTCAACGAACGGACAAGGAATGAAATCGCCCGCTCTGCGACACAATCCGCATGGCCTGAGCTGATGTCCTTGTTTGAAGGAAATGCAGAGCAGTCGTTCTGCGATTCACTGGCAAGGTTCCATGAATCTCAAGACTATGACAATCAGATTCTGCTCTGCATCTCATATTGGAATTTCATCTGCCGGGGCAAGAGTATCTTTGAAAGGACTTCGGATCCGAAAATGTCAGCACAGATCATCTCAGCCATGGAATCGGCATTCCTTCAAATGAACACGCTCACCCACAAGAGCCTCTGCGCCATTCTTGCCAATGCCTTGTATTTCGATGCCAGATCAGATTTCGAGAAGCTTTACTGCGGCAATCTGCCGGATGCCGTTCATTACAAAGGATTGCAGGAGCAGCAGACAAGGATACTGTACCTGAACAGTCCGACATTCTCCCTGACATACAGCTACGCTTCGTGCCTTGATGAGCATTCTTCCAACTGGCTTGAAATGGGGGCGTATGCAGCACAGCAGAAACGGTACATGACAATCGGGCTGGAGAAGAACGGAACCTCGATCGAGCTTTTCAGCCTTCTCCACAAAAACAGACCTTCCGATGCGATGCTTCTTGACCTGTTCATGGCCAAGGTACGAAGAGGAGCCATCCTGATGAACCTTGACAACGATGCGGCAATGAAGTGGAACGGACATCTGATCGAGGAGATGCAGCAATATCTTTCAGTACCAGGTATCGCCAGACAGTATTCCTTTGCCTGCGACTATCTGGCACGTTGCCAGATGACAGCCGGAATGACAGAGCAGGCTTCCGGTTCAATTGCAAAAGCCATTGACATTCTCCGTAAGGAGCACCTGAAGCATCCCGAGGACATCCAGCTCCATCACAGCCTTGCCACTATGCTTAAATCCGGTGCGGACATCCTAGCCAGCAGCGGTTCGCTGACAGAAGACCCTATAGAAGAACTGCGCAGCACCACCCTGGACATTCTTGAAAAGAATCCTGAAGATTCCCTCGCATTGCGACAGTTGATGATGGCACAGGTGCTGGACATGTACTGCCACGCTGTGAACGGCAATCTAGACGGCTTGTATGAACTGACCATGCAGACCCTCCAGCTCATGGAACACATCCTGCCATCCGGCAATAATGTCAGATTCCTGGAACTGAAATACTTCTGCCCGGCTCTAGACTATGTTTTCAGGAATATTCCAGGAGAACAGGCCTTGGACATCGCCACCAGATACACCGCCATCAGAACAGAACTGATAAACAGGCGGCTCGTCACACCGGACTACCTGCCGTCCGTGAACCAACGCAACTCCCACGCAGGATAACAGATAGGGAAAAAAGACAGAGGGGCCGGCATATCGTCGGTCCCTCTGCATTATGCTGAAATCTGATTACTCAGCGACAACCTCGAACTTGAGGGCAGCCTTGACAGCCTTGTAGCACTTGACAGCAGCCTCGTACTCACCGACTGACTTGACATCCTCAGGAAGAGTGATGTTCTTCTTCTCGACCTCGATTCCAAGGGCTGCGAGAGCCTCTGCGAGCTGAGCGGAAGTGACAGAACCATAGATCTTGCCGTTCTCGCTGACCTTGACAGCGACCTTTACAGGTGCAGCTGCAATCTTGGCTGCAAGAGCCTCAGCGTCAGCGACAAGCTTAGCCTCCTTGTGAGCCCTCTGACGGATGGTCTCCTCGCGCATCTTGAGCGCTGAAGGAGTGGCTGAAATAGCAAAACCCTGAGGGATAAGATAGTTCTGAGCGTAACCAGCCTTTACTTCTACCACATCACCGGCCTCGCCGAGATTGGCAACTTCTTTCTTCAAAATAATCTTCATAATTGCGCTCTCCTATTTTACTTAAGAAGGTCTGTTACGTAAGGAAGCAATGCGATTGAGCGTGCTCTCTTAACAGCCTGGGCGACCTTTCTCTGGAACTTGAGGGAAGTACCGGTGATACGGCGAGGGAGAATCTTACCCTGCTCGTTGAGGAACTTCTTGAGGAACTCAGGATCCTTGTAGTCAACATACTTGATACCTGCCTTCTTGAAACGGCAGTACTTCTTCTTCCTTACCTCTACTGTAGGAGGATTAAGATAACGGATTGCACCGTTCTGTGCGTCATTCTGTGCCATAGTCGATTCCTCCTTGATTAAGCGTTTTCTTCTTCAGCAGGCTGCTCGGCAGGAGCCTGGACAGGCTCTTCCTTCGGAGCGGCTGCAGCCTTCTTCTTGTTCTCTCTTCTCTTCTCAGCGTAAGCGACAGCATTCTTGTCGAGAGCTACGGTCAGGAACCTGATGATTCTCTCGTCACGGAAATACTGGGTCTCGAGGGTCTCCACGAAGGTAGGCTCGCTCTTGAACTGGATGAGATAATAGAAACCGGATGTCTTGTGCTGGATAGGATAGGCCAGCTGACGGAGACCCCAGTTCTCTTCGGACACGACCTCACCACCGTTGTCGGTGATAAGTTTGGTGTACTTTGCAACCGCTTCCTTCATCTGTTGTTCAGACAAAACGGGAGTAGCAATGAAAACGGTTTCGTACTGTTTTAACATTTGTGTAATTGTTTAATAATAAATAAAATACAGTCCTTTCGGAACGTATGCCAACCGAAAGGACTGCAAATATACGGATAATTGTCCTAAAAACCAAGGATTTACTTGAATGCGTACTTGAATCCGTCAGTCTTGTCCCAGTCTCCTCTGGTGAAATCAGGGAATTCGACAGGCATGGATCCGTTCTCAAGAGAGATGCGGCTGAGCTCTGCGACAGCGCTCCACTCTGCAGCGTCGTAGACATCCTGGTCGAGAGGCAGACCGTTGCGGAGACAGTAGATCAGCCTGTAGTCCATGATGTAGTCCATGCCGCCGTGTCCGCCGACAGTCTTGGCCTTGTCCTCGATCTCCTTGGCGAAATCAGGAAGATATTCGACGAGAAGGGAGTCCATGACCTCCTTGGAGACATATTCATGGCCGTTGATTCCCTTGACAGAGATGCCCTCCTGAGGATACTTGTTGGCGAAGCCTTCGGTTCCGGTCAGCTGGTACATTCTGGTGTAAGGACGGTAGGCGTAGACATTGTGCTGGACCTCGATGAGTTTCTTCTTCTCTGTCTGGATGAGGCTGATGGTGTGGTCACCGTCCTTGCAGTCGTCAAGATCGCGGAACTTCTTGGCAGCGACCTTTCCATTGTAGGACGGAGTGTCCATGGCGACAAGGTAGTTCATCTTGTCACCTCTGTGGATGTCAAGAGCCTGGCAGATAGGGCCGAGGCCGTGGGTCGGATAGTTGTCGCCACGGTGCGCTATGTTGTAGTCAACCCTCCAGGTCTCGCTCCAGGACCAGTCCTCGGCGAGGAAATGAATATATGCCCCCTCGACATGATAGACCTCACCGAAGAGACCGTGCTGAGCCATGTTCAGCGCAGCCATCTCAAAGAAATCGTAGCAGCAGTTCTCGAGCATCATGCAGTGGCGGCGGGTCTTCTCGGAAGTGTTGACTATCTGCCAGCACTCCTCAAGGGTAGTGGCACCAGGCACTTCGATGGCGGCATGGTGGCCGTTCTCCATCGCGCAGACAGCGACAGGGACATGGTCAAGCCAGTCCGTGCAGACATAGACGAGATCGATGTCCTCACGCTTGCAGAGGTCCTTGTAAGCCTCGGATCCGACATAGGTGTCAGCAGCAGGAAGTCCGCGGCCGGCGAGGATCTCGTTGCAGTAGTCGACCCTCTCCTGTTTCTCGTCGCAGACAGCAACGATCTTGACACCGTCAATATAAGTGTATCTCTGGACGGCGAAGGCACCTCTTCCGCCGACTCCCACGAAACCGATGCGGACAGTGTCGATAGGGTCGCACTTGAGGCCCAGTGCGCTTTCCTGACCAGGTGCGCGCTTAGGTGTCTCGAGAACGATCTTTCCATCCTTGATGTGTGCAGGGATGGTTGCAGGAACGGTCTTCTGGCAGGATGCCAGAGCAATGGCAGCTGCGAATATTGCGAAAATCTTCTTCATGACCGATTACTTTTCAGGGATCGCTTCAAGGACGGCCTTGAGATATTCCCAAGTCTTAGCGACGGATGCGATGTTGACGCGCTCGTCCGGTGAATGCGGATGGACGATGGTAGGTCCTATGGACACCATCTCCCAGTTAGGGTACTTGGCTCCCATGATGGCGCACTCGAGGCCGCCGTGGGTTGCCGTGATCTTGAGTTCTTCGTCAAAGAGCTTCTTGTAAGTGTCCTGGAGGACCTTGATCATAGGGGTGCCGAGGACAGGAGTCCAGCCGCTGTAGCCGCCGGAGGTGGAATACTTCGCACCTGCAAGCTCGAACACGGCTGCGATGGAGTCTGAAAGGGCCATCTTGGCGGCATCGATGGAGCTGCGGGTAAGGGATGTGACTGTGAGATGTCCCTTTTCGGTACGGACCATCGCCATGTTGGTCGAGGTCTCGGTCAGGCCGTGAAGGGTGTCGCTCATCCTTTCCACTCCGTGAGGGCAGGCAAGGATGGCCTTGACAGCCTTGGCGATCACCTTAGGGCTGATGTACCTCTTGGCAGGAGCAGAAAGCTTCTCGTAGATGAGAGCCGTGTCCGGATCGGAATACTGGTACTCGAACTTGCTCTCAGCGAACTTGGCCTCGACAAGAGCCTTGACCTTGCGCGAATCAGCGGAAGGGACAAGGATTTCAGCCTCGGCCTCGAACGGGATGGCGTTCCTGAGGGAGCCTCCGGTGATGGAGACGACCTTGACGTCATATTCATTGACAAGAGCATTGAGAATCCTGCAGATGATCTTGTTGGCATTGCCGCGGCAGAGGGAGATGTCCATTCCGGAGTGGCCTCCCTTGAGTCCCTTGACAGTGATTCTGTAACCGACATAGCCGGCCTCAGGAGTCTTGTAAGTCCTGTAGGCGAAATCGGCGAGGCCGTTGAGACCGCCAGCGCATCCTGTGCAGAGCTCGCCTTCCTCCTCGGAGTCGAGGTTGAGCAGGATGTCGCCCTTGAGGACGCCGGCCTCCAGAGCGTTCGCTCCGGACATTCCTGTCTCCTCGTCATAAGTCACGAGAACCTCTATCGGACCATGCTTGAGAGTCTTGTCCTGAAGGACGGAGAGGGCCAGGGATATTCCGATACCATTGTCGGCTCCGAGAGTCGTGCCCTTCGCCCCCACCCACTCGCCGGCCACCTGGGTCTGGATAGGATCGGTGAGGAAGTCATGGACGGTGTCCGCTGTCTTCTGCGGCACCATGTCCATGTGGGCCTGCATGATGACACCCTTGCGGTTCTCCATACCAGGAGTGGCCGGAGCGGTGAATATGATGTTGCCTGTGGCGTCCCTCTTTACATCGACACCATTGGTTTTTCCCCATTCAAGCAGGTACTCCTGCACTTTCTCCTCATGCTTTGAAGGGCGGGGAACCCTTGTGAGACCGTAGAAATTCTCCCAGACGGCCTTTGGTTGCAGATCCTTTACAGTCATAAGTCTTACGTTAATTAATATGTTATGTTTCAATTATTTATTTTCCAACAGGAAAGTAGCATTCAGTCCCGAGCTGGTAGACAGCGATCCTGTCCTGAAGGATAGGGTTGACGCCGTCGGTGAGCTTTACCTTGCAGATGGACGGCACCCTGTAGACGGCCACGGCTCCCTTCGCTGCTGAAGCCCTGCCCTGGGTCTCACCGAACTGCTGAGGTTCGAGTTCAAGGATGTAAGGGCTTCCGGAGACATTGTCGGCAGCCACTATCCCATCCGTGTCGGAAAGACGGAAGGCGATGTACTTCTGGTTCTTCCTGTCCTTCTCAGGCACGACATCGCACTTGAGTGTCTGTGTCTGATACTCGCTGTAGCCGATGAACATGGACATGTACTCTTTCTCAAGGGCGGCGATCTCCTCAAGGGCGGCGCCCATGGCTTCGCCGCTGTACGTGGCGTCAGTGTCACCGGTCACGATCTGTATTCTCTTCTTGCGGAGGTCGAAGATGGTGCTGGCGGCTTCCTGGGCGCGCTGCTCGAGGCTCTTCTGCACGACCATGTTCTGCTGGACAGCGACTCTGTTGAAAGATGCGTCGTCCTGGACTCCCCTGTAGAGGGTCGTAGCCTCGGAAGTCAGATTGGAACTGACTCCCTTGTCAGAGAAATCAGCCCCCGACTGGGATGCGAACCTCCAGACCGAACCGTCACCGAAGCTTCCGTCAGACACGGCGACAAGGCCCTGCGAACAGAGAGACAGGAATGATGTGCTTCCCTTGACGATGTCGACATAGTACCTGGCCTGCTGGTCAGCCTCGATGGTAGGAGTCATCCTGACGCTGTTAAGATGGCAGGTCACGGCATCTTCCTCCCTCGCTGTCACTCCGAGGTACTTCTGGGCGTATTTAGCGTACGGACCGGCATAGAAATATTCCCTGACCGCCTCGACCTCGAAGACGATGGTCGTCTGAGGAAGGGCGTACGAGACGGTGCCCGCCGGGTCCTGGGCGGATGCTCTCATTCCGGAGAATGCAGTTCCGGCAAGACAGAGGGCAAGGATTGTCAAAGTTTTTTTCATGATTATTGAATATTTTGATTCTCAGTTATTTCTTCCAACGGTTATGAGTCCACAGATAGTTCCACGGAGTTTCCTCCAGATCTTTCTGGAGCATGTTGTAATATGTCTGCACGATGTCGTGGGCCGACATGGACGAGGCATCTTCGGCGATCCTGGTGAAAGTCCATTCGTAATGTCCGCGGGAGACAGGGGTCATGTTGAGGTAGAACACGCTCATGCCAAGCTTGTGGGCGAGCGAGATGCCTCCCAGCATGGTCTTCGTCTTCTGATTCATGAAATCCACGGTCTCGTCCACGGTCGAATTCTTGTAAGGGCACTGATCGGTCGGGAAAAGATAGACCAGCTTTTCATTCCTGTGGGAGAGAGCATAGCGCAGAATCGAAGTAGAGTCCATGTAGAGGTCATAGTTGTCCCGGAGCAGAGGAGCGCACCTGTTCTTCCCCATCACCTTGTCCCACACCTTGCTGGAGAGGGTCTTGTAGACTGACACGATGCGGCCGGAGCGGATCCTTTCCTCCACAGGAGGCGCGTCCTCACGGTAGTCGTAGTACTCGAAGCCGCCGAACAGCTCCCAGTTGCCGCAATGCGTGGTCAGAAGCATGACCGAAGGAGAGTTGCGGAATGCCTCCTCGAAGGCTTCATAGCCCCTGAACTCGACGATACGGGCCTTGCGCAGCCTCTCCGGATCGGTGCAGCCACCGAACCAGATGGCTTCTGCGAATATGTCTCCGAAATGCCGGTAGAAGCGGTCCGAGACCTTCTTCAGTTCCTTGAACTTCATCTGAGGGAAAGACCTCGCCAGATTGGCCATGACCAGTTCGCGGCGGTAGTGCATGACATCCTTGAGGATCCACGACAGAACTCTGCCGCAGCCGTAATGGAACCTCAACGGAAGTTTGGAGAGGCACAGAAGCACCCCCCGCAGAAGCCATGCTCCCGTCTCGGTCAATATGTTTTTCACGCTCATAATCCTCAAGCGATTCTTCCTTATCTGACAAATATAGCAAATCAGAGCGAATATTCATACAGAAAGACCGCAAAGAGTCTATCTGCCGAATCGGTACTGGTAGCTGAGGCGGCCCATCGGCATCACACTGCCGGACTTGTAGTAGTCCATGATGTCGGAAGGATCGTCAACGCCCATCGCCACCTTGAAGTAGAAGCCTGGTTCAACGTCCTTCAAGGACCTTCCGTAAAGGGCCAGGGCCTTTCTGTTCACAGCCACCTGGATGACATCTCCGGCCACGGTGAACCTGGCCGTTCCGACCTCACTGACGGACCCGTCAGGACCGAGCATCCCGACAGAAAGGGAGCCGTCGTCGGAGACGGTGGAACCGAGAACATATTCATAGCCTTCCCATCCCTTGGAAGATGGAGTTCCCCTGCCTATGAATATGTTGAGCCACTTCCCGCTGGCGTCAGGATGCGAGAAAGCCTCCTTCGCCTTCAGGAAGAAATAGAGATTGCGCCGGTCATGGGCCACACGCACTTCAAGAAGGCGGTTGTCAGGAGCCGGATGGGTGTAGCGCACGGTCCTGGAAACCCCATAGGAATTCCTGGCGATCTGCTTGGAATCCACGTTGCGGACCACATAGGAGACAGCGTCCCACTGGGACGGCCGGCCCGAAATGTCGATGGACCTGCGTGGCTCGCCGGCATCTCCTCCCTCAAGTCCCTTGTATCGTCTGATGTTGGCGATAAGCTGCAGGTAGAATGCATCCTGATACCCTCCGGCCATAGGTTCAATATCCCTGGAATATTCCTTGGTGGCTGCATCGCAGAGCATGTACTCCCCGTCCCAGATCTGTTTGTAGGCTATCCATTCGTTCCAGCCTCCGACAGCGACCGTAGGAGGATCGACCTCGATGGCATGGTCCCACTGAGCCTGGAAGAAAGTGCCTTTGTCCACATCTTCCTCGACATTCTCCTGCCTTTCCGGATCCCATCCACGCCCCCAGTTGATCCAGTTCTCTCTTGTCAGCGAGAAGGACATCGGCACCATCGGATGGCTTGCAACCGTCACGTTCATCATCTGAGATTCGGTGTGAAGAGGCTGCGGGAAAGACCACTCGATCCAGGTGAAACCGTCAGGATATGTCGGGTCGAAAGGCCAGTCGGGCTTGTAGAAATGGAAGAAGTCGCGGATTTCCGGTGAAAGTTCTCCCGGCTGATAGGCGCTGTCGTTGCGCTTGGCGGCTTCAGCAAGGTCGTCAGCCGGGTCGGTGTAGGCGATCACGACCGGCTTCCCGTCCACCCTGTACCATGTGTCAGGATAGAGGTTCTTCCCATAAAGGACCGAATACAGCCACCGGACGGTCGCGAACGAGTGGGAGTGAGTGTAGCTGCACACCCTCGGCGGGTTCCACCCTTCGTCGACAAGTTCCTGGATGACAGCGCATACCTTCAGAAGCACCTCAGGATAGATCAGGGCATTGGTGTGGTCAAAGAATATGAAATCGACTCCGGCCATCGTAAGCATCTGCATCTGCTTGCGGATGACCCACTCGTCCTCCGAATTGTAGTAGCCCCAGAGAGGTTCCCCCCAGAAATGGGCCTGGCCGGAAGGACTGACCGACGGATCGTACTTCTCGGGATCGGTCAGTACCCCGAGGCCGTCGGGCAGAGCCCTTATCTTCGTCGCGTCATAGACTCCGCTGGCATAAGGCTGACCGATCCACGGCCAGTAGAACATCCCGACCTTACGGTCTTCCTTGAAGCCATTGACAGTCCCGAAAGAACGGCCGAACTGGTCAACTCCGACCAGCCTGCAGTTGCTTGACTCCAGATCCGACGCTGAGCCGGCACGAGGTTCCTGACTGCCGGTGCACCCGGCCACGGACAATGCCGCAAGAGCGGCGGCGAACAATTTCTTGAACATATTCAAAAAGCAGTTTTCCAATCTTTTCCAAATATAGGAAATATGGCCGGAACATCACCTCTGTCGAGCCGGAATTTGGAAAGTAGCCGCCATTTTATTATTTTTAGAGGTTCAAACGAATTCATTCAGCTGAATATTCAACTAAAACAACGATAACAACCATGTTCAAGAACCACCCGAAAGGTTTGCTTGCAGCGGCGCTCAGCAATATGGGCGAACGCTTCGGCTACTACATCATGAACGCAGTGCTTGCGCTCTTCCTGTGCTCGAAGTTCGGCATCTCCGACGAGACCAGCGGATTCATCTATTCCGTCTTCTACTGCGGAATCTACGTGCTCAGCCTTGTGGGCGGCATCATCGCTGACCGCACCCAGAACTACAAGGGCACCATTCAGTCAGGTCTCATAGTGATGGCCGCAGGCTATGTCTGCCTCGCCATCCCTATCACCGCCACAGCAGGCAACCACGCCTGGCTTCTTCCTTTCACCTGCCTCTCCCTCTTCATGATCGCTTTCGGAAACGGTCTGTTCAAGGGCAACCTCCAGGCGCTGGTAGGCCAGCTCTACGACAATTTCGAGGCTGAAGAGGCGAAGAAGGGTCCGGAGGCCCTCAAGGCCGCCCAGGACAAGCGCGACTCCGGTTTCCAGATCTTCTACGTGTTCATCAACATCGGAGGTCTGATCGCTCCGTTCGTGGCCCCTCTCCTCCGCAGCTGGTGGCTCAAGGCCCACGATTTCATCTACAACTCCACCCTTCCTTCACTCTGCCATCAGTTCATCGACAACGGAGGCAACCTCCCGGCCGAGCAGATGCAGAACCTCAGCGACCTCGCCGGCCAGGTGATGCTCAGCGGAGCTCCGGTCAGCGACATGGCCGCATTCTGCAGCGACTATCTCAAGGTCTTCAACGAAGGAATCCACTACTCGTTCTTCGCATCAGTAGCAGCCATGCTCATCTCTCTGGTGATATTCGTATGTACCAAGAAGATGCTTCCTGCTCCGGCAAAGAAGGTCGCGAAAGAGGCCGCCGGCTACACAGAAGAAGAGAAGGTTGCAATGGCAAAGGAGATCAAGCAGAGGCTCTACGCCCTGTTCGCCGTGCTCGGTGTCTGCGTCTTCTTCTGGATGAGCTTCCACCAGAACGGCCAGTCCCTGTCGTTCTTCGCCCGTGACTTCATCAACACCAGCAAGATCGCTCCGGAAGTCTGGCAGTGCGTCAATCCGTTCTTCGTGATCGTGCTCACCCCTGTCATCATGGCGATATTCGCGGCGCTCGCACGCAAGGGAAAGGAAGTCTCCACCCCTAGGAAAATCGCAATCGGCATGGGCATCACCGGAATAGCCTACCTGTTCCTGCTCCTCTTCTCATCCACCAGCGGTTATCCTTCAGGCGAAGCTTTCCGTCAGATGCCGGTAGCCGAGGCGGCAGCCATGAAGGCCGGTCCTTGGGTCCTCATCCTCACCTACTTCTTCCTCACCGTCGCAGAGCTCTTCATCTCCCCTCTCGGACTCTCGTTCGTCTCGAAGGTGGCCCCGAAGAACATGCAGGGCCTCTGCCAAGGTCTCTGGCTCGGCGCAACAGCACTTGGAAACCTCTTCATCTGGATCGGACCTGTGATGTACAACGCATGGCCTATCTGGAAATGCTGGATGGTGTTCCTCATCATCTGCGTGGTGGCGATGAGCGTCATGCTCGGAATGGTAAAGTGGCTTGAAAAAGTAACAGCCGCATAGAACGGCAAATCTGACATACCATGTTCAAAGGACAACCGAAAGGTCTTTACGCCCTTGCGCTCGCCAACACCGGTGAGCGCTTCGGCTACTACACGATGCTGGCTGTATTCTCCCTCTTCCTCGGAGCCAACTTCGGGCTCACCGAGGGACAGGCCGGAATGATCTACAGCGTGTTCCTCGCACTCGTCTACTTCCTCCCCGTCGTGGGCGGCGCCCTGGCCGACAAGTACGGCTACGGCAGGATGGTCACGATCGGCATCATAATAATGTTCCTCGGCTACCTGGTGCTCTCCCTGCCGCTTGGAGGAGACATCCTAGCACTGGCAGTGATGGGTCTCGCCCTCGTTCTGATCAGTTTCGGCACAGGTCTCTTCAAGGGCAACCTCCAGGTGATGGTCGGCAATCTCTACGACGAAGCGGGCTACGAAAGCAAGAGGGATTCAGGTTTCTCCCTTTTCTACATGGCGATCAACATCGGAGCCCTCTTCGCCCCGACAGCGGCCGTGAAGATCAAGGCCTGGGCAGAATCGATTGGATTCTCTTCCAACGACGCCTACCATTTCTCATTTGCGGTGGCATGCGCTGCCCTGATCGTCTCGATAGTTATCTACTATGCCTTCCGCAGCACTTTCAGGCATGTTGAAGGTGGAAAGAAGAAAGAAGGAGAGACTGCAGAAGCCGTCGAACTCAGTCCGGAAGAGACGAAGAGCAGGATCGTGGCGCTCTGCCTTGTCTTCGCCGTCGTGATCTTCTTCTGGATGGCATTCCAGCAGAACGGACTGACCCTCACCTTCTTCGCCGACCAGTTCACCGCCAAGACGAGCACCGGAGTCCAGAGCATGCTGTTCGACGTGGTCAACCTGCTGATGCTCATCGTGATAGTCTATTCAGGATTCCTATTCTTCCAGAGCGATTCGAAGAAAGGCAAAGGCCTGTCAGTCGCTGCGGCTGCAGCGGCCGTCGCCGTTCTTGTGTGGAAATACACCAGACTCGACGGAGCAGTTGAGATTTCCGCCCCGATATTCCAGCATTTCAATCCATGCTTCGTCATCGCCCTGACGCCGGTCAGCCTTGCGCTGTTCGGATCAATGGCGGCGAAGGGCAAGGAGCCTTCCGCGCCTCGCAAGATCGCCTGCGGAATGCTTGTGGCGGCAGCAGCCTACGGTCTGATGGTCCTGGCCTCAATCGGCCTCAACACACCGGAAGCCCAGAAACTGGCCGGAGACTCAGGCACATTCGTCTCTCCGAACTGGCTGATAAGCACTTATCTGATCCTGACCTTCGGTGAGCTTCTCCTCAGTCCGATGGGAATATCCTTCGTATCCAAGGTGGCTCCTCCGAAATACAAGGGACTGATGATGGGAGGCTGGTTCGTGGCCACGGCAGTCGGGAACCTTCTGGTGCAGATCGGCGGTCACCTATGGGGATCGATTCCTCTCTGGGTGGTCTGGTCTGTGTTCACGGTTCTCTGCCTCATCTCCGCAGCCTTCATGTTCTCGATGATGAAGAAGATAGAATCTGTTACGGAATAAACTGACGCACAATGGATTCCAGCATCAGAAGACAACTTGCGGAGTGGGCCGGGACCTACAATGACAGGAAGTATTTCCTGGAAGATCCCATTGCCTTCCCAACACGGTTCCTCGAACTGTGCAACAGGGGTGCATGCTGTCTCAAGGACGTCGAAGTCTCAGCCGTTTTCGCCGCACATTTCGCATGGGGGCGGAGGACCATGATAGTCCGGGACTGCAGCAGGTTGTTCGACTGGATGGACTGGAAGCCATACGACTACGTGATGAAAGGCGGATGGAGGGACGATGATGTCAGCATCCACCGGACCGTGAAATGGAGCGAGACCGCAGCGATATGCTCACGCCTCAGGTCCATCTACGAAACCCGGGACTCCCTCAGCAGCCTCACCCAGTCCCAGATGCGCACCATGGTCTACGGCCAGAAAGAAGACTTGAAGGCTCCGGACAAGAAAATCAACATGATGCGGAGGTGGATGGTAAGGGACGACGGGAAAGTTGACCTGGGAATATGGAAGGACATAGACCCGGCCACGCTTCTCATCCCCCTTGACGTCCATGTCTACGACACCGCAGTGGAACTGGGACTGACGGAAAGGAAGGCCAAGGACATTGTGACTGTCAGGGAAATAACAGGCTGTTTTGAAGAAATATTCCCCGGAGACCCTTGCAAGGGTGACTTCGCCCTTTTCGGCCACGGAGTCACACGCGCCGCTGGCGGATCCGTTTGAATCGAATGAAAGAGATGCCCAGGATGTTCATAATTTCGGGATGCAACGGCGCAGGCAAGACGACTGCGTCTTACACGTTGCTGCCCAAGTACTTCCGGTGTTCCCAGTTCGTCAATGCGGACGAATTCGCCAAGAGCCATTCTCCTTTCGACCCGTCTTCGGCGGCAATCCACGGAAGCAGGATGATGATGCTCAAGATCCGGTACCTGATGGACCGGAAGGAAGATTTCTGCGTGGAGACAACTCTCGCCACCAAGTACCTCACGAAACTGATCCAGAGCGCAAGAGCCCTGGGATATTCAGTGACCATCATGTACTTCTGGCTGGCGTCGCCTGAGGTCGCCATCGGAAGAGTAAGGGCCAGGGTCGAGGCCGGAGGTCACGAAATCGACGAGGAGACCATCCGAAGACGCTACTGGACCGGGCTCCACTATCTCTTCCGCGAGTATATTCCCATATGTGACAGATGGATCCTGGCAGACAACACAAGCATCCCGTTCACGATAGTGGCGGAAGGCGGGAAAGAAGAAGGATTCACAATAAAGGACACTGAAAAGTTCAACCGCATCCAGGAGATGCACACTGAATACGAACAGCATCTAAGAAAGCAGGACTCGAACAAAGAGTCCGGCAGACAGATTTGAAATGATGATTGAAGACTACAAAGGCTACCTGGACATGTTCGGAATGACGGTCAGCCGGATGGAGGACCTGACCTCTCTCGGACTCAGAAGAGGGGGCAGTTACTGCGACCTCTACTTCGAGAACTCCGTCTACGACAATCTCCTCCTGAGGGACGGAGAAGTGTCGTCCGGAGGATTCCACATAGACTACGGAGCAGGGATACGCGTGCTGGACTCCGACAGGACCGGTTATGCCTATTCCGAGAGCACGGACCCTGACGAGATGGTCAAGGCGGCCCAGGCGGCCGCGATGGTCGCCGGCGGAAAGACAGGATGTGAGAAACGGATCAACGTCACCCCGGTTCCTCCGGCAGGGACCTTCTATCCTGTCAAGGACGACTGGACCATGGAACATGCTTCCGAATACGTCAGGCTGATGAAGAATCTGGAGGAAAGGATCCGCCAGAAGGACTCCAGAGTTGCTAAAGTGATAGTCTCGCTGGTCTGGTCCAAGAGCGACATAATGATGTTCAACTCCCTCGGGGAGCTCACCTGCGACACAAGGCCGCTGGCAAGTCTCAGCGTGTCCACCGTGTTCACGCAGAACGGAAGGATTGAAAACAGCAACGTCTCCCTCAGCCACAGGGCGGGAAGCGAGATGCTGACCGAAGAGGCGGTTGAAAGCATTGCGGCCAGAACGGTCAAGGGGCTTGACGACAAGTTCGAAGCGGTCAGACCGAAAGGTGGAAGGATGAGCGTGGTCATGGCGGCAGGAGCATCCGGCATCCTCCTCCACGAGGCCATGGGGCATGCCTTCGAAGCCGACTTCAACAGGAAAGGCCAGTCAATCTTCTCAGACAAGATGGGCCGGAGAATATGCAGTGAAAAGATTTCGATAGTCGATGACGGAACTATTCCGGGCAACCGCGGAGCCGTCAACTTCGATGACGAAGGAGTCAAAGGGCAGAAGACATGGATGGTCAGGGACGGAGTGCTCACTTCCTTCCTCCACGACAGGATCAGCGCAAAGCATTACGGAGTCGCGCCGACCGGAAACGGGCGCAGGGAGAGTTTCCGCTACGAGCCTCTCCCGAGGATGAGGGCCACCTACATGGAAAGCGGCGACGCGGCCCCCGGAGACATCATCGCCTCCGTGAAGCAAGGCATCTATGTTGAGGAGTTCGCCAACGGACAGGTGATGATAGGTGAAGGAGACTTCACTTTCTATGTCAAGAGCGGACATCTGATCGAGAACGGCAGGCTGACCGCTCCGGTCAAGGACGTGAACATCATCGGGAACGGTCCGGAGGCTCTCAAGGACATCGTGGCGGTCGGTAACGACCTCAAGATCGACGACGGTGCATGGACCTGCGGGAAGGGACAGAGCTGTTCAGTCTCCCAGGGAATACCTACAGTGCTCGTGAACAATCTGACAGTAGGAGGAGGAGAATAGATGGAAGACATGACAGGAATGCTTACCCCGAAAGAGAGGGACCTCGCATGCGAAGCCTTGGACATCGCCCTTTCGCTGGGTGCTGACAAGGCCAGAGTGACTCTCAACAAGAGTCTGATGGACCTCTACGGCACATTGGACGGAGAATTGGACAAAGTCTCCCACTGCCTCGACAGGTCGCTGGGTGTAAGTCTCTTCGTTGACGGAAGATTCGGAACCTTCTCGACAAACAGACTGGACAGGACCCAGTTGCGCTCATTCTTGAAAGAATCCACCGAAGTGGTCAGGATGCTTGCCCCGGACCCATGCAGGGACCTTCCGGACCCGTCAAGGACAGAGAAAGGTGCGACAGCAGGAGACGAGCTCGGGCTTGTCGATCCTGAATATTC
Source organism: Bacteroidales bacterium (assembly GCA_024398315.1). Classification (GTDB taxonomy): domain Bacteria; phylum Bacteroidota; class Bacteroidia; order Bacteroidales; family UBA932; genus Cryptobacteroides. Next base: position 8,521 of record JAKSJH010000002.1, on the reverse strand, counting down.
AAGGATGACTCCGGACAGAAGGCTTTCCCTCGCCCTTGAAGCGTCCGTAACCGGAAAGTACAGGTCAGAAGGTCTCATCTCTGAAGAGGGTGAGCTGTCGGACTCTGTCTTCGACACCATGATTGTGGACACCAACGGGTTGAACTGCCGCCACACCGAAACTTCATTTGAATATGGAGTCGAGATGACAGTCCTCGGCACTGAAGGAGAGAAGATCAGCGGATACTGGTGGGATGCGGCCCCAAGGCTGGATGACCTGAAGATCAAAGGATGCGGAGACATCGCCTTCCGGCGGGCCACTGCCCGCTTCAACCCAAGGACGGTCCCCAGCGGGAGATACAGCATGGTAGTGGACAACGAATGCTCAACCAAGCTGGTCACTCCCCTTCTCAATGCCCTGGGCGCATATTCATTGCAGCAGAAGAACTCATTCATGATGGACTCTCTGGACAAGAAGCTGTTCCCCGACTGGATGACGATCGAAGACCGTCCGAGAAGCGTCGGTGAGACCGGAGGAAGGCTCTTTGACTCCGAGGGAGTGGCCGCCCTGCAGGTCCCCGTGATCGAGAGAGGTGTCGTCAAGGAATATTTCGTCAACACCTACATGGCAGCCAAGATGGGCATCGCCCCGACTGTTGAAGACGTGACCCGGCCGGCGCTCCTGCCAGGCCACGACCCTTCATCACAGCTGAAATCCTACGACATGGAAGGAATTCTCGAAATGATGGGCGACGGAATCCTTGTCACAGGCTTCAACGGCGGCAACAGCAACACCGCAACCGGAGACTTCTCCTTCGGCGTGGAGGGTTTCCTCTTCAAGGACGGAAAGATCGTCCATCCGGTGCGCGAGATGCTCGTTACAGGCAATTTACTGACACTTTGGAACAATCTTGCAGCATCTGGTGACGACTACAGGCTCTGCAAGTCAAAACTTATTCCTACCTTAGCATTCAGAAACGTTGACTTCAGCGCCTGACCCGCTTCAGACGGCTGCACAGAATAATACATATTTTATGAAAATAGATCAGAACAAGGTTGTCGAGCTCACCTACGAGCTCGTTGTGGAAGGAAAACTCACAGACAAGGCCACACAGGAACGTCCTCTGGACTACATCCAGGGCACCAGCATGCTTCTTCCGGAATTCGAGAAGAATCTCGAAGGCAAGGAACCGGGCGATAGATTCGAATTCACCCTGAACCCTGAAGAAGGCTACGGGACCGTCGACCCGAACATGGTCCTTGACCTTCCGAAGAGCGCATTCGCAGTGGAAGGCGTGGTGCGCGAGGAACTGCTCGTGGTCGGAAATGTGATTCCGATGCTCAGCAACATCGGGACAGTCGTCCAGGGCACGGTACGTGAAATCAAGGACGATGTCGTCACCATGGATTTCAACCATCCTCTCGCCGGCAAGGTCCTGAACTTCTCAGGCACTGTCCTCACCGTCAGGGAAGCCACTGAGAAAGAGCTCAATGAAGGTCTTCACGGGGAGTATCTCCCACCGGAGGAAGGTCATCACTGCTGCCACAAGAAGGGTGGCTGCCACAAGAATGAAGGCGAAGGCTGCTGTCATGGTGACGGCGAGGGCCATGGTGAAGGCTGCTGCCACGGTGAAGGCAAAGGCCATGAAGGGTGCCACTGCCACAAGGAAGATTAAATGCGCACGGCCGTAGTCATACTTAACTGGAACACGAAGGGCTTCCTCAGGCGGTTCATCCCGTCCCTGCTGAAGTCACTTCCTCAGGACGCTTCGCTCATAGTGGCGGACAGCGCCTCCACCGACGGATCGATGGAGATGCTTTCCGAGATGTTCCCTTCTGTCACCCAGATACGGCTGGACGACAACTTCGGATTCACGGGAGGCTACAACAGGGCCTTCAAGGCAGTCTGCAGGATGCAGGAGGCCAGCGAGATGGAGTATTTCCTCCTGCTCAACTCTGACATCGAAGTGGAGGACGGATGGCTGGAGCCTCTCGTCAGATGGATGGACACTCATCCTGACTGCGCCGCATGCGCCCCGAAGCTTCACTCATGGCAGGACAAGGACAGTTTTGAATACGCCGGTGCGGCCGGAGGCCTGATGGACTTCCTCGGCTACACTTTCTGCAGAGGCAGGGTGATGAAGAGACTGGAAAAGGACTGCGGCCAGTACGACGGAAAGAACGATGTCTTCTGGGCAAGCGGAGCCTGTCTGATGGTAAGAAAGGATGAATTTGAAAGGATCGGAGGACTTGACGACCGTTTCTTCGCGCACATGGAGGAGATCGATCTCTGCTGGAGGCTCCAGCTGGAAGGGAAGAGAATATGTGTCGTACCTCAGTCTGTCGTGCGTCACGTCGGAGGAGGAACTCTCCCGAACGACTCGCCATGGAAGCTCAAGCTGAACTACCGCAACAACCTGCTCATGCTTCAGAACAACCTGGCTAAGACCTACGGACTGCAGGAGATAAAGGAGAGCATCCCGGAAAAGGCTGCGGAAAAAGCATGCAGAAGGGCCTCCTGGACCATATTCATAAGAAAAGTCCTTGACGGATGCAGCGCTCTGGTGTACCGTCTTACCGGAAAGAAGGACTGCTACAAAGCCGTGCTGGAAGCCCATCGTGAAGTGCGCCGCATCGGCAGGACCCCATCAGTGAAAGAGATCACTGAATATGTTTCAAGCCACAGGACCATCTCAGTGCCGGCTTTGTTCCCGCATTCCATCGTGGCACTTTCATTGCTTAAAGGAAAAGGTGTTTTTGAATATATTCGTAAGGAATCATGAAAATCGTCATCCAGGGAGCCGGTGAAGTCGGTTCTCACCTTGCAAGGCTTCTGAGAAATGAATCTCACGACATCACAGTGATCGATGACAATCCTGAAAGGATCAACAGACTCGGGACCACGCTGGACATCCGCGCCATTCTAAGTTCTTCTCCTTCATCCCTGAAGGCGTTCCGCGATGCCCGTGTCCATGAAGCGGACCTTTTCATCTCCGTGGTGCCGTCGGTTTCACAGGAGGGCAACATAGTCAGCGCCATCCTGGCCAAGAAACTGGGAGCAAAAAAAGTGACGGCCAGGATTGACGACGACGAGTTCCTCTCTCAAGAAAACAAGGTGATATTCAATCAGATGGAAATTGAGAACATGTTCTATCCGGAAAGACTCGCTGCCGACGAAGCATTCGAACTGCTCAAGCATTTCGCATCGAGCGAGACGGACGGGAGCGACGGGAACAAGCTTGAGATAGAGACCTTCAGGCTCGAGGAAGAATTCCCGTTCCTCGACTCCACCATTGAAGAATTCTCCGCTTCATTCGCGGGAGATGGGATACAGTTCAGGGTGGTGGCCATCAGCAGAAACGGCACGACCATCATCCCGAAACGCGACACACAGCTTCTTTTCAACGACATAATCTACCTTACAGCCACCCAGGACAGCATCGTCAGGCTGAGAAAGCATCTCGGCCGAGACAATGTGGAGATTGACAAGGTGATGATCCTGGGAGGGACGAGGATAGCAGAGCTTACCGCCGACAAGCTCAGCAAGAAGATCAGCACGGTGAAAATCATCGAGAAGGACAAAGAGAGAGCCATGGTCCTTTCCGAGAAGCTCGACGACAATGTTATAGTGGTGGTCGGAGACGGAAGGAACCCGGACTTCCTGCTCGAAGAAGGAATCAAGGACTACGACGCATTCCTCGCTCTTACCGACAACGACGAAGCCAACGTACTGGCCTGTGTCACGGCGAAGAAATTCAACTCTGTCAAGACGATAGCAGAGGTCGAGAACATCGAGTACATCCATCTGGCGGAAGAGATGGGCGTGGATTCCGTGATTAACAAGAAGCTTATCACCGCCAGCAGCCTGTTCAAGTACACTCTGAGCGACAGAGCCAGGAAAGTCAAATACCTCAGCGGCACCGATGCGGAAGAACTTGAATATGTTGTCAAAGATAACACCGCCATCACGAAGGCGCCGGTCTCCGCTCTGGCCTTCCCGAAAGATGCAGTGATAGGAGGTATAGTCCGAGGCAAGGAGACGATTCTTGCCGTCGGAGGGACAGTAATAGAAAAATACGACCGGGTCACCGTGTTCACGATGCCCCAGTCAGTCAAGGAAGTTGACGAATTCTTCAAATAGAACAGCCTGCTACTCTGTCTTGAAACGGGCGATCTCCTGTTTGAGCAATTTCAGATAGAAGTCTCCGAGCTGTTTTGACGGCTCGAGGTCCTTGCTGACCTCGACACTCGGCTGTTCGCTCGTTGTCCATTCGTTCCAGGAGACCACCATCGCATAGTGGACGCCTATCTTGCGGGCACGGGCGAACTGCTCTCTCAGAGTCTCGCCGTTGCGGCGGCCAACAGCCGGAATGTTGTCGTACGGACCGTCCGCTATCTGGGCGCGCTGGGAAGCAGTCACGACCATCGACTCTGGCATGCCGTTGTGGATCGGATATGTCTGCTCGCCGCGGTCCTCCCATGACCAGTAGCCGTACTTGCTGACACGGTCCGGAGTGCGGAGATTGGTCTGTTCGGAGACATAGCCGGTCATGTAACGGACAGTGAAGCGTTCGTCATCCCATTCCGGAATCCCATCCGGCCAAGGTGAAGGTGTGTCGACATAGACGACCAGAAGAGGCTTGCCTTCATAGTACTCCATCAGGGAGCTGTACTTCGGATTGCCGGCGAAGCTGTCCCAGACCTGGTCCGCCTTGCGCTGGAGCCTGCCGTCAGCAAGTCCTTCCGGGCATCCGCTCGTACCAATGAATATACTCACGAGAGGATGAGGGACGCCCTTGTCATCCATCTTCTTGTACTCGTCGAAAAGGATGTATGTAGCATCCTCGACAAGGTCGACATGGCCTCCTCTTGTCCAGAGCGAATCGCGGTCATAACGGATGTTGTTGGACCAGTCTATCCAGATGAAGTCGACACCGGCGTCAGAGAGCTGAGCCGCATGGCGACGGATGACGCGCCTGTCCCTTGAATCATAAACTCCATTCAGAGGAGTGTCCCAGACATTGTTCCACCAGGATATGTTGCACCACATGCTGTAGGCGATGCCCACACGCCGGTTCTGAGGAAGTTCCTTCTTCAATGGAGTACTCTGGGCACAGAGTGTGAATGCAGCCAGAAAAGATGCCGCCGCAATCAGGATAGCTCTACGGAAATTCATGATATTCAAATAGTTGTATTAAATCTAATTAATATTTATTCACCCTCTTGACCAAGAGGATATTCAGTGCAGAGAAGCCTCCACGGTTTCTCGTCCTCGTCGATTTCAGGGAAACGTCCCACCGGTTCCCAGAAGCGGTTGTCTGCAGCATCGTCATTGACCATGGAGACCTCTCCGACAAGGCATGTGCCGCCTTCCGCCCAGAAAGTGTGGTAGATGTAAGGAGTGTAGCAGACGCTCTGGCCCTTTTCTATCGAATATGTCCGACCGGCCTCGAACTCAGTGACCACGCCATCGACCTTGAGCTTCACGACGCCGCCTTCGATGCGTTCCTCTGTCTTCGGATCAGCATTCCAGAGCTTCATGCAGAAGCGGCCGTCCCCTTCCCTGAAGATGATGTCCTCCATCTTGTTCCAGTGGAAATGGGTCGGTGTGACCTGCCCGTCTCTAACGATCATTATCTTCTCACAGTATGGCTTGCGGTCAAATGACACGTTGCCGTTGCGCAAGGTGATCAGCGAGAGTCCGACCTTGTCGAAATCGCCGCTGCCGAAATCGGTGATGTCCCATCCCATGCAGTTGCGTTTGATTTCAAGGCATTCTTCACCCTTTGACGTCCAGTCCTCCGGGGTCCAGTCGGCCCATGCAGGAAGGTGGAAGAGATATTTCTCGCACAGAGCGCGGTTCTCCTTGATGATTGAATTGATTTCAGAGCGTTTCATGTGGTTGGATATTACTGTAAAAATCGGAAAGACAGTCCTTTACCTGTTCAATGGCCGGTGCTCCGCCGGTGCTGGTCGGGCTGTAGAGATTGAACCTTGCACAGACGTTTGCGAACCGGAGCATCTCTTCTACAGGATAACCTTCATGGATGGCGAAGAGACAGCCGGCACAGAATGCGTCACCGGCACCTACCGTAGAGACGATTTCCCCTCGCCGTCGGTGAGCCGGATATCCAGCCCGACCCCGTACGCCATCAGATCGCAGGCCGCCTGACCGACAATCTCCGGATCAATCGTCCCGTCCGGATTCCTCAGGTCCCTGCCAAGGCATGCCCCGGCCTCAACCTCATTGATGACAAGGTAGTCGACATATTTCAAACAAGGGAGCACGACGCTCCGGAAGCGGTCCCCTTCTTCGGAAACCACGTCAACGGAAGTCTTGTAGCCTCTTTCCTGAAGAGTCTTCAGGACTCTGGCCGCCACTACGCCGTATTCTTCATCGGGCTTGTCCAGTTCATCAAGAAGAAGCAGGTAGCCGAGATGGAATATCCTGGCATCCGACCGGACAGAAAGAACCATGTCAGCAGTAAGCCTGGCATTGGCGCCCCTGTTATGGAAGAAAGTCCGGGATCCGGAGCCTCCGGTTTCCGACATCACAAGGGTGTAGGAAGTCGCTTCGCCCGGAAGGGTCTTCATGTTGGAACCATCTATCCCGTAGGACTTTATAGCTTCCATGGCCATCGTCCCGAAGCGGTCGTCACCTACGCATCCACCCGCAAATAGAGGGATTCCGCTTTTCAGCGCGGCAAGATCCACAAGGACATTGTGAGCACATCCCCCGAGTCCTTCCTCGACCTTGCGGATTGAGACCAGATTGCCTTTCTGGGGATAGGTGTCGATGAAACTGATGCTGTCGACAATCCAGTTGCCGACAGAGATGATGCCGCAGCGTTTCCCCTCCGTTATCATATACAATTAATTATCAAGCCTTTCCGTCGCTTTCAAAGAGCAGCATGTGACGGATGACGGCCTCCTTGGTGGCATCCTTCATGACATGCTTCATGGTGATGTAGTCGGGGTTCGCTGCAGCCGCAAGATAGTCCTGGACCTTGGCGGTCACGGCCATCTGGAGCGATGTGGCGACATTGATCTTGCTGATTCCGTTATGGGCGCAGGCCTTGAAATCCTCGTCCGAAGTGCCGCTGCCGCCATGGAGTACGAGAGGCATGTTGTTTCGTGCGGAGATCTCCTTGAGTCTCTGGATGTTCAGTTTCGGAGTCGCGACATAGCGTCCGTGAAGGTTGCCAATGGCTATGGCAAGAGCGTCCACGCCGGTCAGTTCGACGAACCTGGCGGATTCCTCAACATCCGTGAACACATCCGGATGATCCTCGCTGTCCCCCGTTCCGAAACTCGTGTTGCCCACCTTGCCAAGTTCCGCCTCCACATCAACGCCGACGGCTTTCGCCATCCTGGCGACAGCGGATGTCTCGCGGACATTGTCCTCGAACGGCAGACATGCTCCGTCAAACATCACCGAATTGAAGCCGATCTTCACAGCCCTGACACAGGTCTCGAAGCTCTGCCCGTGGTCAAGATGGACTGCGACCGGGACACTGGCCCTGGCCGCTCTGTCGAGGAACATCGGGGCCATCAGTTCAAGAGGTGAATATGGGAACTGGACCTCTGCAAGCTGCAGAATGACTGGAGAACGGAGTTCCTCCGCCGCCTCGATGACTCCGAGGACGTGTTCCAGGCTGAGGCAGTTGAACGCTCCTACAGCATAATGCCCGCGAAATGCATCTTGAAGGATTTCTTTGAAAGATACAAGCATGTCAAATGTTTTTAATGCGTACTGTTCTTCAAATATAAGAAATTCTATCCTATATTTGTGGAACAGAGATAAAGTTGAAAGCAATATTTTATGAAAAAAATCATTCTTCCTTTTGTATTGGTCCTGCTCTGCTCGTTCAGCGCAAAGGCAGGAAAAGTGGTCACCGACAGCCTTGAGAGCAAGATTCTCAACACCACTGTAAAGTATGGCGTCTATCTTCCGGACGGTTTCGGAAAGAGCGACAAGCAGTATCCCGTCATCTATCTCCTTCATGGACTGAGCGACGACTACACCGCATGGATGCAGAGAGGCAGGATGAATCTCGTCGCCGACGAGCTCATGGCTTCAGGAGAGTCCGCCCAGGCTGTCATCATCATGCCTAACGCCGGCGGTCCCGACATCCACAACACCTGGAACGGCTACTTCAACATGCCCGGCTGGAACTACGAGGACTTCTTCTTCAATGAGTTCATGCCGGCCGTGGAGTCCAAGTACAGGATCATTTCTGACAAGGGCCACAGGGCTGTGATGGGTCTTTCGATGGGCGGAGGCGGGAGCACTGTCTACTGCCAGCGCCACCCTGACAGGTTCGCAAGCTGCTACGCCATGAGCGCCCGGCTAGACGAAGAGGGCCAGGTCGGAGGGGACAGGGTCAAGCAGAAGGACAAGCTCTACTATGTCTGCAATGCGGTCCACGAGCACTCGGCCCTTGCTTTCATCGACAATGCCGACGAAACCACAAAGGAGCAGCTCCGCACCGTGAAATGGTACATCAACTGCGGTGACGACGACAGTCTCCTTCCTCTTTCA